>JBOHSO010000308.1:0-9264 GCA_050921685.1 Gemmatimonadales bacterium | reverse complement strand
GCTGCGCCAGGAGCTCGAGGCGGCGCGCGCGGCCGCCGCTCCGGCGGCGACGGTGGACAGCCTGCGCGCCCAGCTCGAGTCGGCGCAAGCGCACACCACCGAGCTGCGCCAGGCGCTCGAGCGCGCCCAGTCGGCGCTCAGCCAGCAGCTCTCGGCGGGAGAATCGAAGCGGCTCGAATCGCAGCGAGAGCTGCTACGCCTGCGCGATCAGCTGGCGGACGCGCAGCGCCGGGCGCCGTCGTCGGGAACGATCGACAGCCTGCGCCGGCAACTGCAGGCGACCGAGGTCCAGGCCGCGAGCCTGGACGCGCGCATGCGGGCGGTGCGCGGCACCGATTTCGCGAGCATCGCCCAACAGAATCAGACGGCGGTGGGTCTGATCACCGTGAAGTTCGGGCGGGATTATTTCAACGGCACCGGGTTCGTCGTCAGTCCCGACGGCTACATGCTCACCAACTGGCATGTCGTGACCGACAGCGGCTATCCACAGCCGGACACGATCTGGGTCACCATGGCCGACCAGTCGAACGCGCGCTTCGCCGACATCGTGGCCACCTCCCAGGAGCGCGACATCGGGCTGATCAAGATCCGCGGCTACCAGGGACCTCATCTCACGGCCATCGACTGGAGCGGCACCAGGTCGCGCCAGGGAGAGCCGGCGGCGCTCATCGGCTTCCCCGCCGGCGCCGGGTTCTCGCGGCTGGGCTCGTCGGTGGTGCGAACCTCGATGACGGCGGGGATCATCTCCCGCGTCACCGAGAACGTGATTCAGTTCGACGGGATGACCATCGGCGGCTCGTCGGGCAGCCCCGTGTTCAACGCCAACGGCGAAGTGATCTCCATCCACCGCGCCGGCCTCCCGCAGGCCCCGGGGTTCGCCCTGTCGGTGCCGATTCGCCACGCGGTGCCAATCTTGCCGCTTGCCCTTAAGCAGCGCCTGGGACTTTGAGTCACCTCGCCTGACGCACAAGTGCTTGTAGAATTGTTAGTTACGCATGCGTGCCGGTGCACTGGGTTCCCATGTCAGCTGTCAAGAAAATGGACAGCGCGAGATCGAAAACCGGAAGGCACGGGGCTTGCCACGATCTGGGAAGGGTAGGGTGTCGCGCCGTCCGGGGACCTCGGGGACAAGGAAGGGACGATGAGGAGCATCAACACGTGTGTGCGCGTCGTGCTCGTGCTGGTGGCCTCGGTCGCGACGGCCGCGGCGCAGTCCAACAGCGGCAGCATCACCGCCACGGCTCTCGTTCAGCAGCCGATCAATGTGGTCGGGGCCGTGAACCTGGCGTTCGGGGATGTCATCCCGGGCATCAACAAGGCGGTGGCCTTCGCCGACGCCGGCGCCGGCCGGTTCGATGTAACCGGTCAGGCGGGGGCGCCGGTGAATCTGTCCTTCACCGCGCTGCCGACCAACCTGACGAGCGGGGTGAACAACCTGCCGATCGGGTCCTATACCGGTGGCGTCAACGCGACGAACACCGCGGCGGGGGCGACCTCGTTCGCGCCCTTCGCAGGAACGACTGCGACGCTCAGTGGAACGAGCGGAACGGGCAACCTGTTCGTGTTCATCGGAGCCACGGTCTCGCCGCCGACCAACCTGACGGCGGGCACATATACGGGCACGATCACTCTGCAGGTAACCTACTAGGCGGTCGGGCGACCGGCACTCGCGAGCCGGGCCGGCCGCAAGCCTCCTTTCGGACGATGCGGCGGCGCGGCGTGCTGCTGAGCTTGGCGCTGTGCTGCGCGACGGCGGTGGACCTGGGTGCGCAGCGGCCGATCCGGGTGCAGGGTACCCGCGCTCTGTCGTTCGGAACGATCCTTCCCGGCGTCCGTCGCTCCGTGGCCCGCACCGATCCGGTGAACACCGGGCTGTTCGACATCCGGGCTGTCCGGTTCTCCCAATTGCAGCTGATCTTCACGCTTCCTTCGGCGATGCGCGGACCGGGCGGCGCCACGCTGCCGCTCAACTTCAGCGGCAATGACGGTGGATTCTCCACCAGACGGTCGAGGCGCAACCAGGTCGGCTTCGACCCACGGGCGCCGTTCCTTGCTTCGATGGGCCCGCGGAACCGGGCAACGGTATTCCTGGGCGGTACCGCGAACCCACGGACGTCGCAGCGCGCGGGGGCCTATACGGGGACGGTGTCGCTGACGGTCGTGTACCTGCCGTGAGCCGCGCCCACCGCTTGGCCGTGCTCGCCCTGTGCGCCGTTCCCGCGCTGCGCGCTCAGGGGGTCATGATCGCCCCGCATGCGGTGTTCATGGACCAGCGCTCACGAGGCGGGGCCGTCACGCTCGTCAACCCGGGCACCGAGCCGGTGGAGGTGTCGATCGCGGTCTTCTACGGCTATACCCGGACCGACTCGCTGGGCCAGCTCACCCTGCACCAGATCGACCAGCCGGATGCCACCCATCCGTCTGCCGCCGGCTGGATCCAGGCATTCCCGCGACGCCTCACGGTCGAACCGCAGGACCGGCAGACGGTGCGATTGCTGGCCACGCCACCACCAGGACTCGCCGACGGTGAATACTGGGCCCGGCTGGCCTTCACGGCGAAGGCCGGCCAGGTGCCGGTGACAGGAGTGTCGGACACCGCGCGGGTCAACGTGGGACTGACGCTCGAGGTGCGGACCATCATCGGGCTCCACTACCGCAAGGGAGCGGTGCAAACCGGCCTGGCGGTCTCGGGTTTGCGAGCGGCACTCGTTGGTGACTCGGTCGTGGTGCACGCGCGATTGGAGCGCCGGGGGAACGCCGCCTATCTCGGTACGGTGCATGGCACGGTCGTGAATGCGTCGAGACAGACGGTGGGGCAGCTCACGGTCCCGATCACGGTGTTCTTTGCGAACGAGCCGAGGTGGACCTCCGCCGTGGGCGCGCTGCCGCCAGGTGCGTACTCGCTCCACCTCGAGATCGTGCCCGAGCGGGAGGACCTCCCCTCGGAGGTGGTGCTGAGCAGCGGCGTGATTCGAGACTCGGTCCCGGTGTCCCCCCCGTGAGACGTCGCGCGATGGTGCTGCTCACCCTGCTGACGCCGGGCGCAGCGCTCCCGGCGCGCGCCCAGGATTCCACTCCGGAGCCCGTGCTGATCGCGCTTCGGATCGGCGACCTGGTGTCGACGACGGTCCGGGCTTACCGGGTGCGGACCGAAGTGTTGGTGCCGCTGGCCCAGCTCCTGAGTCTGGCCGAAGTGCGCCATCGCCTCACCCCCGACGGCCAGCTCGAGGCTACGGTGATGCCCGGGCCGGGGCGGCTGCTCGTCGCCGCGGGCCGGGATACGATGGTGTTCGGGGACCACCGGGTGCCCATCGAGCGGGAGTATCGGCTGCTGCAGGACGGCGAGCTGTACATCGGCGCCGAGCGGCTCGGCGATCTGCTGGGCGCACGCATCGTGGTGGATTGGTCGGATCTCACAGCCACCGTGATGGACGCCGGGGCGCTCCCGGTCGGGCAACGTGCTCGTCGCGAAGCCGCGCGCGCGGCGCTGCGCCGCCGACAGGAGCGCGCCGACCCGGATCTCTCCCTCGGACTCGACCGCGGTAGATGGGACGGCTTGGTGCTCGATTATTCGCTGTTCGCGCCCGGTGGGCAGCCGGTCGACGCCGGGGCGTACGCGTTCGAGCTCGGCGCAGATGCCTTCGGCGGCTCTCTCGCCGTTGGGGCGCAGAGCGTGGGTCCCGCCGACGCCGGGGTCGTCCGGGGCAACGCCTCCTGGACCGGGGTCTGGGAGAGCTCCCGCTGGCTGAAGCAGGTCCGACTGGGTGATGGTTTTTCGACCGGCCCTCACGTGCAACAGCTGCGTGGGGTGGCCGTGACGAACGCGCCCTTCTTGCGTCCCGCCCTCATCGGCACCAGTCGCTTTGTGGGCCACCTCGAGCCAGGGTGGGCGGTCGAGGCCTACCAGGGCGGTCAGCTGATTGCCTTCGATACGACCGACGGCATCGGCCGTTTCGGGTTCGACCTGCCGGTCCGGTACGGCGAGAACCCGGTGGACTTCGTGGCCTACGGGCCACTCGGCGAGGTGCGGCAGTTCGATCGGACCTACCGGGTACTGAGTGATCTGCTGCCGGCTCGGCGATTGGAGTACGGGGCGTCCGGCGGCTCGTGTGGCGCGTCTGCCTGTGCGGGGAGCGCCAACCTCGACCTCCGGTACGGAGTTTCGTCGCGGGTCACGCTGCAAGGCGGTGTCGACCGACTCTGGCGAGACAGCCTGCCCGATCTCTGGCACCCCTACGCCCAGGTCACCGCGAACCCGACCAACGACTGGGCGGTCGAGGTCGAAGGTGCAGGGAGCGCGTTGGTCCGCGGGGCGGTGCAATACGAGCCGTCTCTCAACCTGCGGGTGAGTGTCGAGGCCGCCGCGTTTGCCGCCCGCACGGTGGCGCCGGTGCTGGTGTCGCCGGGTCAGCGATCCCAATGGAGACTGGCGGGGTTCTACCGGCCCGTTCCCGGCCTCGGATACTTCTACCTCGAGGGAGCGTTGGACAAATCCCGCGGCACGACCGGGACGACGACGCGCGGTCGCGTGGGAGCGTCGCTGCAGGCGAGCGAGGTGCGACTGCTGCCGTATGCCCGGTTCGAGCGGCAGATGCGCAGCGGCGAGTCGAGCCACACCCAGCCGTTCGTCGGGGTCAGTGCCTTCGTGCTCCCGCGGCCGCGCTGGGGGCGGGCGCTGTCCACGACGTTCTTCCGTACCACGCTCGAGTCCCAGGTGGCCGGGACATCGCAGCTCACGCAGGCATCCCTGTTGGCATCGCGGTCGCTCGTGCCGGGCGTCAGCCTCGAGGCGGGTGTCGCCTGGCTGCGCGGCGGGGGGCCGGTCCTCCAGCTCACGGTGAATTCCTATCTGTCGGCGCTGCGCGCGTATACGACGGTCGCCGCGCCGACCGATGGGGCCGCCACGGTATCGCAATTGCTTCAGGGGTCCGTGCTGTGGGACCGATCGAGCGGCCGCCTGGCGGCGGCTCCGGGGCCGTCCATCGAGCGCGCGGGGGTGTCCGGCCGCGTCTTCCACGACCAGAACGCCAACGGCAAGTACGACCCGGACGAGCCGCCCGTCCCGGGTGTGCGGGTGATCGTCGGGTCGCAGACCGTGGTTTCCGATTCGAGCGGGGCGTTCCGGGTGTGGGACCTGACGCCGTTCGAGCCGGTGGACCTCTTGGTCGACTCGCTCAGTATCGACTCGCCGCTCCTGGTGCCGGGCTTCGCGACGGCGACGCTCGTTCCCAACCCGAACCGCTTCCGCACCCTGGACGTGCCGATCGTGGCGGCGGGGGTGCTCGAGGGCCGCGTGTGGCGCGAGATCGGCGGGACGCGCGAGCCGCTGGGGGCGGTCCTGCTCGTGCTGATCGACCGGCGTACCGGCGGGCGTCGCCGGTTCGCGTCATTCACCGACGGGTCGTTCTACTTGATGAGCGTGAAGCCCGGCGAGTACGAGCTGACGGTGGACGGCAGCTCGCTGGACGCCTGGCAGATCACGGCCGAGCCGGTGCGGTTCACCTTGATGCCGGAGGACGTCGGCGGTAGCCGGCCGGGGCTCGAGCTGGTGCTCAGACCGAAGCAGTAGCCGTCACGTCTCGGGACTGCCCTGGGAGCGCGTCGCCACCTCTCGCACCAGCTGCTCCAGCGCGTCGAAATCGAACGGCTTGACGAGCGATGGCGCGCCCGCGTCCGCGAGCAGTCCCGCGGTGTCGGCGTCCAAGGTGTCTCCGGTTGCGAAGATCAGGGTGGAGACGAGGCGCGGCGCCTGCTCGCGCAGCCGGAGCAGGAAGTCGCGACCGTTCATCCCCGGCATCCGCACGTCGCACAGGATCACGTCGAACGGCTGGGTCCGCAGCGCCCGCAACGCCTCCGCACCGTCGCTCACTGCTCGGACCTGCATGCCGCTCCGGTTGAGGAAGCGTGCGGTGGCCTGCCGGATGCCCGGCTCGTCGTCCACCACGAGCACGGCGAGCGACTCGGTCCCCTGTGGGATACCGACGGCCATCCCGGGGGTGGGGCGGGGGGCGGTGCGCAGGTCGAGGGGGAGCGCGACCACGAAGGACGCGCCGTGCCCCGGCTCCGATTCGACCCAGATGCGCCCGCCGTGACCCCTCACGATGCCGTAGCAGATCGACAGGCCCAGGCCGGTGCCGACGCCCTCGGGTTTGGTCGTGAAAAAGGGGTCGAAGATGCGGCTGCGGATCTCGGCCGCGATCCCGGGCCCGGTATCCCGGCACTCGATCCGCACCTCAGCGGCGTCCGCGCGCGTGCGGAGCGTGATGCCGCGGGGGCCGGCGAAGCTTTCCAGCGATTGCTCGGCATTGATGAGGAAGTTCAACAGCATTTGCTGCAGCTCGGAGACATTGGCCCAGACCCGAGGCTCGGACGGATCGAGCTCGAGCTGGACGTTCACGTTCAGCGTATTCAGGTGGTAGGCGCGCAGGGTGTGCGTGCGGCGCACCAGCTCGTTGACGTCGACGAGGGAGCGCTCGGGGCCGCTCATGCGCGCGAACGCGAGTAGGTTGGTCGTGATCTGGCCGATGCGCATCGCCTCATCGCGCACCATCTCCACGATCTCGAGCTGTTCGGGGCGCAGGTCGTCCAGCATCAAGGTCTGCGCAAAGCCGGAGATGATGGCCGCGGGGTTGTTGATCTCGTGTGCCACGCCGCTCACGAGCTGTCCCATGGCGGCGAGTTTGTCGGCCTGTTGCAGCTGGCTCTGCGCGCGGCGCAGCTCGGTGACGTCCCGGGCGATCGCCAGCACCTTGGTGATCTCTCCGTGCTCACGGATCGGCGCGTACACCACCGAGTTCACCCCTCGGGCGCCGTCGGCGCGGCGCAGGGGAATCTCGAAGCGGCGCACCTCCCCCGCATACGCGGCGTCCAGGTGCTGGCGGACGATCTCGGCGGTATCGGGATCCACGACCTCGAACACCGTGCGACCGGAGCGCGTGCTCGTGGCCGAGCTCTCGGCCCCGCCTGCCGACGGATTGAACTCGACCACGCCGCCGTCTCGATTCACGAGCACGATGGGATCGGGCGACGCTTCGACGATCAGCCGCAGGTTCCGCTCGGCCGAGGCTGCGGCGGCGAGGGAGGCCGAGAGGGTCTGCGTCTGGCGCTCTACCTCGCGCTCCAGCACGCCCTCGTTCCGCAGGTCGGCGAACAGCGAGTAGGCTACTCGCGCGGCAATCACCAGCCCCCCCACCGCCGGGAGCAGCGCGTGCTCCCATTCCAGTCGGCCCACCAGCATGCTGCGGACGTGCAGCGCCACGAGCCCGGCGAATCCCACGAGCACCGCGAACAGCCGCGGCGCAACGCTGGAGCTTCTGGCCGGGGCGCCCGGCCGCGCATCCGGGTTGGCCACGGCCAGTATGCCAGCCGAGCCGAGCATCACGTTGGCGAGGTTCCAGCCGAAGTCGAGCGGCGTCCCCATGGTCTGAGCGCGGGGAAGGGCGATGGTGCCATACAGCAGGTCCGACAGGGCGTACACCACGAGTCCGACGACCGCGACGCCATCGCCGCCCCCCGGGAACCGGTTCGGTCGCACGAGCAGCATGCCGATCAGCCAGATCAGCGCCAGCCCTCCCGTGGCGTAGGCTACGCTCCCGACGAACGCCGCCCCCTCCGCACCGCCGGCGAGCGGGTGGAGGAACAATTCGTAGGCCCACGCGCCAGCCGTCAGCGTGAGCAGGGTCGAGTCGAGTACGATCTCAGTGGTGACCTGACGCATCGACCGCACGGCCAGCAGGTTCCACGCTGCGAGGATGAAGCACGGGTAGACGGCGAGGTACCCCACATCGGCAACCGTCACCGTCGGGGTCTCGATGCCGCGGACCACCTCCACGTCCGAATAGAGCACGGCGGCCAGATCGACCAGGCTGCCGATTGCGAGCCAGCCCCAGGCCCGGCGTCGGCGTGGATCTGCGCTACGCTGCCAGGCGAACAACACGCCTGCCGTGCGCACCAATGCGGTCAGGGTCCATCCGGTGGCCGTAAGCAGCGGCGGGCGCAACGGCCGGAGGAGATAGAGCAGCGCGAGGGCTGCGAGCAGGGCCCCAGCCGTCGCCACGAGGGCGCGGGTGAGGCGAACGCCGGTGATCACGCGAGTAGGCGCAAAGGTATAGAGACACCCGTAGTCCGGCGAGGGCGCGCGCGGCGCGGCGGGTGCGACGGGCCCGCGTTAGCTTAGCGGGCGAGATGCACGACCGACTGGGCTGGACTCGGGCCGCCGCCGATTCGCTCGAGTTGTGGCCGACGTGGACACGGTTCGCGACGGCCGTCCGGCGAGACGGTCTCGATCGTGTGCTGCTCTGCGGCATGGGAGGCTCGAGCCTCGCATCGCAGGTGCTGATCCGCAGCTGCGGCGCCATGGGCGTCGAGGTGCTGGACAGCACGAACCCGTCGGCGGTGCGCGTGCTCGAGCTGGCGCACCCGCTCGAGCGCACCCTGTTCCTCATCGTCAGCAAGTCCGGCTCGACAGTGGAGCCGCTCGCGGCGTATCACTACTTCGCCGCGCGCGCGCGCCCGGAACAGTTTGTCGCGGTGACCGATCCGGGGAGCGCCCTCGAGCGGCTCGCGGTCGAGCGAGAATTCCGGACGGTGTTCCCCCACCCGGCGGACGTGGGAGGCCGGTATGCGGCGCTGACCGTGGTCGGCATGCTGCCGGCGGCGTTGGCTGGGATCGAGGGAGCGACGATACTCGAACGGGCGGGCGCCGCCGACATCGCGGCCGCCCGCACACTTGGCCGGGGCCTCGCGGACGCGGCGGCCGTCGGACGCGACAAGTTGGCGCTCCGGCCGCCGCCGACCATCGGCGCGCTGGCCGGCTGGATCGAGCAGCTCGTCGCCGAAAGCACCGGCAAGGACGGCCGTGGGGTGGTGCCGGTCGTCGGTGATGCGGAATCGACCGGCGGCGATGTCGAGCCGGTAACCGACTTCTCGGCCGACCCGCTGGATCTAGGGAGAGAGTTCGTGCGGTGGGAATACGCCACATGGGAGTTGTGCGACCGGCTCGGCGTCAACGCGTTCGATCAGCCCAACGTCGAAGAGGCCAAGGCGCTGGCGCGCGCCGAGCTGGCGAAACCAAGTGGAAGCAGGACGGACGCTCCGGCGACGCTCACCCCCGCCGAGCTGCGGCACGCGGCGCGGCCTGGCGACTACTTTGCCCTGCTGGCGTACCTCCCGCCGCAACCGGAGGTAGAGAAGATGGTGGAGCGGGTGCGCGCGGCGTGGGGACGGGCGCTCGGCGTCGTGACCACCGTGGGCTTTGGGCCGCGG
>JBOHSO010000307.1:0-8822 GCA_050921685.1 Gemmatimonadales bacterium | reverse complement strand
GGCGTGTAGAGCCCCGAGGAGATCGGGTCGCATCCGCCCGCGGTGGCCGCGGCGCCGCAGCAGCCGCTGCGCTCATCCGCCAGCGCGCGCAGCGCGGCCCGTCCGTAGTGGTCGCGTACCGTGTCTTTGATCGTCGCGTCGCTCATGATCTGGCTCCTGTAAAATCAAGAATTATTGATATGTTATCCCCAAAAAAACTCACGTGCAGCACGCGGTGCGGCAGCTGCCAGCGTGCTTACCCGGCTGGACCGCCGAGGCGAAGCCGGCGATTTCGTCGAGCACGTCGCGGTTCAGGGAGTAGTAGATCCACCGGCCGTCGCGTCGATCCACGACCAGGCCGGCATCCTTGAGCACCTTCAAATGAAACGAGAGGCGCGACTGGGCGGCGTCGAGGATGTCCTGCAGCTCGCACACGCAGCGCTCGCCGTGGGACAAGAGCTGCACGATGTGAACCCGAGTCGGGTCGGACAGTGCGTGGAAGCTGCGCGCGACCCGGTGCGTGGTCGGGAGCGTGGCCGTCGTCATTCCCACAAAATATCAACCAAAGTTGATTTGTCAATCTCCCCGACACTTTCAGACCTCTCCGTCCGTATGGCTGACACGCATACTCCACGAGGGCTCGTACCATGTTGAAACCGTTCCTTGGTGTCGCCGCGGCAGGCGTCCTCGCCGTCTTCGTCTGGAAGGTGCTGGGATTCCTGCTCCTCCCGCTCCTGGGCACCGTCCTGAGCCTCCTGTTCACCCTAATGAAGCTCGCGGTGGTCGTTGCGCTCGTCTGGTTCTTCCTCAGGCTCTTCCGTAAGCCCACGGACGGAGAAGCACCCGCCGACTGACCCGAGACGGCGATTGGGTAGTCCTGGCTCTCGTGGCCCGGAGGCGGTCCGACGCCCTGGGCCGCAATCGCTTATCCCGCTTTCAGTTGCGACCTGCGCCGCGACCCCGGTTCTTCCCCGGCGCCAGGCGGCCCGTAGTTTGCAACCCCTCCTAAGCGTCGGCCGCTCCTGGGAAAGGCCGCCATGGCGACCCGCAAACCGCGCGGAACCCGCGTCGAGACACGAGAGAGAGCAATGCCGCCCTACCGCACGGTCGGGAAGCACGTGTCCGCTCCGCCCGAACGCGGCTATCACCGCTATCACATCGAGACAGAGCCCGCGGCGGACGTCGCACCCTTCCCGAGCCGGTTCCACGTCGCGGTCAAGCGCCACCGGCTGGCCGGCCTGATCCTCAAGGAGATCCTGCACTATCGCGGCAGGAAAGACGTGATCATGAGCCGCCCCTGCGTCTACGGGGTGTTCTCCGGCCCCGTCGGAGGCTTTGCGCCCCGCGAGCACCTGTGCGTCGGGTGCCTGCGCTGCACCACCGAGTATCCGGAAGTGGTTCAGATCCATCGCAACCCCGAGCACGCGCGACTGGGCGACGCCTACTTCACGGCCGAGTACGTCGACGCCGTCTGCTCCGAAGCGCGCACCGGCCGGATTCCCGTGAAAGGCGCGGGCTACCGCGGCCGCTTTGGGGGCGAAGGGTGGGACGGCATGTGGACCGACATGTCGGAGATCGTGCGTCCCACGCGCGACGGCATCCACGGTCGCGAATTCATTTCGACCGTGGTGGACATCGGCGCCAAGCAGGAATGGGTGTCACTCGACCCGGCCGGGGAGCCGGTCGGCGAGCCGCCGCCGGTGCTGACGCTGCCCATCCCGATGCTGTTCGACGCGCCCCCGTCGGCGGCGCGGTCGCCGCACCTCGCGCGTGCACTCGCCGACGCGGCCCTGGCCACGGAGACCCTCGCCGTCCTGCCGCTTGCGGCAATCGCGCAGAGCGCTCGCTCCAACCGTCACGTCGTGCCACTCGCGACACCCGCCGAGGTTGCGGCAGTCTCGGGTGAGCCCGCGCTGATCGAGCTGCTTGGCTGGAGCGAAGCGGCGTACCGGGAGCTGCGCGACCGGTTTCCCGCGGCGATCATCGGGGTGCGCCTCGCGTTCGCGCCCGGCGTCTCGGACGAGCTGGTGCGGCTCGCGAGGACGGGTGTGGGCGTGTTCCACCTGGTGGCGGACTTTCACGGGCGAGGGGCGGACGGCCGCTTCGCGCTCGAGTGGATCCGCGAAGTGCACCAGGCTCTGGTGGCGGCGGGGTGCCGCGACGTGATAACGCTGCTCGGCTCGGGCGGCATGATCGGCGCTGAGCACGTGGCGAAGGCGATCCTCTGCGGGCTGGACGCGGTGGCGCTCGACACCCCGGCGCTGGTGGCGCTGCAGGCGCGCTTCGATGGTGAGTGCCGCGACCGCTCGACGAGCCGGTTCGTACTGCCCGATGCGTCCGCCGCGTGGGGCGCGCAGCGGCTCCAGAATCTGCTCGGCGCGTGGCGTGACCAGCTGCTCGAGGTTCTCGGGGCGATGGGGCTGCGCGAGGTGCGCCGCCTGCGCGGCGAAATGGGCCGGGCGATGCTGCAGCGCGACCTCGAGCGCGAAGCGTTCACCGGTATCGCGGGCTATGGCTGAGCCGACCGCGCTGGACCTCATCGTCGCCAAGCACACCGAGGCGCTGCGCCGCGGCTTCCAGGTATGGCCCGCGCTCGGCCGCCCGCCGGCCATGGGCGACGCCCGCTGGACCGCGGATCTCATTCTCTCAACCTGGCAGCAGGCCGAAACCGGTCGTCCGCCGCCGCCGGAGAGCGGGCTCGAATACAAGATCGGCGGCTCGGGCGGCGGGTTCGACGTACTCGACTTCCAGTTCGTGCCGCCGGACCGCCGGCTCCCCGCGGACGTCGTGCCGGACACCGCGATCCCGTTGAGCGGCCGGCCGTTCGACAGGAAGGTCACGATCCCGATCCCGTTCTACGGGGCGGGGATGTCGTACGGCTCGATCAGCGAGCGCATCATGCTCGCCCGCGCCAAAACGGCCGAGCAGTGGGGCACGTTCACCTCCACCGGGGAAGGCGGCTATCCCCATCTGCTCGTTCCCTACCAGGAACACGTGATCACCCAGGTCGCCACCGGCTTGTTCGGCGTGCGCGAGGAGACGATCCAGTGCGCGCCGATCATCGAATTCAAGTACGCCCAGGGCGCCAAGCCGGGCCTGGGCGGCCACCTGCTCGGCAGCAAGACCACTACGGCCGTCGCCAGGATGCGCGAGGCGCTGCCGTGGGTGAGCCTGTTCTCTCCCTTCCCGTTCCACAGCGTCTACTCCGTCGAGGATCACAAGAAGCACCTCGACTGGGTGAGAACGGTGAACCCGGAGGCGCTCCTTTCGGTCAAGGTCTCGACCCCCACCGACGTCGACATGGTGGCGGTGGGGAGCTACTACGCTGGCGCCAACATCCTCCAGGTGGACGGCGGCTACGGCGGCACCGGCGCGGCGCCCGAGATCGCGAAGAAGAACATCGCGATGCCGATCGAGCTCGCGATCCCCAAGGTGCATCGCTACCTCGTCTCGGAAGGCATCCGTGACGAGCTGGTGGTGCTGGCGAGTGGCGGCATCCGCACCGCCTGGGACATCGCGAAGATCATCGCGCTCGGCGCGGACGGGTGCGTGCTCGGCACCGTGGAGCTGGTCGCCATGGGGTGCACCCGTTGCTCCAATTGTGAGCGGGGCAGGGGCTGCCCGTTCGGGCTCACCACGACCGACCCGGAGCTGCAGCAGCTCGTGGATCCCGATTGGGGAATGGGTCGCCTGAGCAACCTGTATCGCGCCGTCCAGCTCGAGCTGCAGCAGATCCTGCGTGGTCTCGGGCTGCGCTCCATCCGCGAGCTGCGCGGGCGCACCGATCTGCTCGTGTATCGAGGCAACGGGAAGGGGGAGGTGCCGGGATGAGCCGCCGTCGGCAGGTCGAGGCGCTGCTCGCCTCCCGCCTGACCCTTCCCCCTTCCCCGTTCCCGCTTCCGCGAAAGGGCGAGGCGGAGGGGGGCTGCGGCGTGATCGGGCTCGCCAGCGCTGAGCCGGTGGCGGGGCGGCATCTGCTCTCGGCGTTGCGGCAGATGCGCAATCGCGGCAACGGCAAGGGCGGTGGGGTCGCGATGGTGGGGCTGGTGCCGGAGCAGCTGGGCGTGACGCGCGAGGCGCTGGAGCAGGACTATCTCCTCGCGATCGCCTACCTCGATCCGACCGCGCGCGCCGAGGTCGAGCGCGCACACATCGAGCCGCTGTTCGAGGCCGATCACGTCGTCGCAATCCCCGCCGCGGACGACGCGGTGCGCTATCCCGTCCCACCTCCGGAAGTGTGGTGCTACTTCGTGCGGGTGAGGCCGGAGGCGTTGCAGCAACTCGCCACCGAGGCGCCGCGCACCGTGCTCGAGGACGAGCTGGTCTACCAGAACAGCTACCGGCTGAACCAGGCGTTCTACGCGACCGGTGACAAGCGCGCCTTCGTGCTGTCGCACGGCAAGAACCTGCTGGTCCTGAAGATGGTCGGCCACGGCGACGACGTGATCCGGCATTACCGGCTCGAGGACCGGCACGCGCACGTGTGGATCGGGCACCATCGCTACCCCACCAAAGGACGGGTGTGGCATCCCGGCGGTGCGCATCCGTTCGTGGGGCTGCACGAGGCGCTGGTGCACAACGGCGACTTCGCCAACTATGCCTCGATCTGTGAAGTCCTCGCCCAGCGCAACATCAGGCCGCTGTTCCTCACCGACACCGAGGTCTCGGTGCTGGTGTTCGACCTGTTGCATCGCACGTACGGGTATCCGCTGGAGCATGTGATCGAGGCGCTCGCGCCCACCACCGAGCGGGATTTCGCGCTGCTCCCCGCCGCGAAGCAGCGACTCTACCAGAGGCTGCAGACGGCGCACATCCACGGCTCTCCCGACGGGCCGTGGTTCTTCCTCGTTGCCCAGTCCGTCCCGGCGTCCCAGGAGTTCCGCCTGATCGGGATCACCGACACCAGCATGCTGCGGCCCCAGGTCTTCGCGCTACAGACCGGCTCGGTGCCGATCGGCTTCGCGGCGTCGGAAAAGCAGGCGATCGACGCGGCGCTGGAGAGCCTGGCGGCCGAGGACGCGCGCTTCTGGACGCGGGCCGACCGTTACTGGAACGCGCGCGGCGGCAGCCACACCGACGGCGGCGCCTTCGTGTTCGAGGTGCGCGCCGGCACGCTCCGCTGCATCGACAAGTTCGGGCGACCGGTAGAGATCGCCGACGGGAAGGCTCCCTACACCAGCAGCGGCAAGCCGGTCACGGCGCGGGTCCGCCTGCCCGCCCCCAACACCGCCGAGCTGTACGCGGAAGTCGTCCGCCAGATCCCCGCCTGGAGCTACGACCAGGTCGTGGACGCGCTGACCGAGCTCGAGGCGGGAGCGCGCGACGACCCGGGGCGCAAGCGCGCGATCGAAGTGCTCACGTTGCTCATGGACCGGCGCTACCCCACCGGCTCCTTGCGCCGCAGCAGCCTGCTGTCGCTCTACGACGCCGCGTTCGCGCGGGTGATCGAGTCGCTGTGGGGCGACCGCTCGGAGGCGTACGTGTACGTTGCGGCCGAGGATCCGCGCCCGGAAGCCGCGCGCGACGGGCCGACGGCGGTGCTCGACGCACGCGGGTTCGATCCGGAGGGCGACCGTTCGCTGGCGCACGAGGTCGTCCGCCTGCACCGCCTGGGCTACCGCAAGTTCCTGGTGGCGCACGCGCGCGGGCATCGTTTCCTCGCCAACGGTCTCGGCCCCCGCACCCAGGGCGTCCGGATCGACGTGTACGGCTCGTCGGGGGACTATCTGGCCTCCGGGCTCGACGGGGCGGTCGTGGTGGTCCACGGCAGCGGCCAGGACCAGCTCGCCCAGATCATGAAGGACGGCACGCTGGTGGTGTACGGAGACGTCGGGCAGACCTTCATGTACGCGGCGAAGGGTGGGCGGGCATTCGTGCTGGGCAACGCCGCGGGCCGGCCGCTCATCAACGCCGTGGGGCGCCCGCGGGTCGTGATCAATGGGACGTGTCTCGACTATCTCGCCGAGTCGTTCATGGCCGGCGACCCGTTGAACGGCGGCGGTTTCGTGATCCTGAACGGCATCGCGCTGGGCGACGATGGCGCGATCCGGGAGCTCGACACCCCGTATCCCGGGGGGAATCTCTTTTCGCTCGCGAGCGGCGGGGCGATTTACATGCGCGACCCGCGCAAGGCGGTGTCGGACGATCAGCTCAACGGCGGCGAGCTCGTGGAGCTGGCCGACGCGGACTGGGACCTGATGCGGCCCTATCTCGAGGAGAATGCGCGGTTGTTCGGCATCCCCGTGGCGCAGCTGCTCGTGGTGGACGGCCTGCGCCGCCCGCCGCGGGACGTGTACCGGAAGATCCGGCCGGGGCGGATTCGGGCCCTCGAGCCGGAAGAGGCGTGGGTGCGGCAGGGCCAAGCCTGAGCCGGGACTAGTACCAGTCGATCGAATTGATCGCGATCACCACCGCGATCGGCAACGCCACCCCGACGATCGTTCCAGGATAGGACGCGAGCTTCATGCCCCCGTACCAGGCGACATCGGTGCTGGTCCGCTTGCTGCATTCCAGGGTGGGATCGCACGCGAAGCGCAGTACCTCCACCCCCCCGCCCAACGCGACCCAATCGCCGGCGTTCAACGCAATGCGTCCGGTGAACCCTGGAAACTTGGTTTGGACGTTCGGGTTCGGTGAGCCGCCGAACACCATGCCTGCCTCAATGTCGAGCGCGCCGCTGCCGCCCAGCCAGCGGCGGTACCTGGGCCGCAGCGCCCAACGAGTCTCCTCGAACCCCAGCGAGCCGATCGAAATCGTCGCTCCGATAGCGGAGCGAGGGTTCAGATTCACCATGCCGCCCAGATCCCACGTCAGGTACGCCTCATCATCCGCGGCGGCTGTGCTCCCACTCGGATGCCGGTTCATTCGGTACGCCAAGCCGAATTCAGTGATCAAGAACGACCCGCAGCGTGGGAGCGGCCGCCCTCGAAAACAGAGGCCTGTTGAGGGCGAGTCTTGCGCCCCGAGATGTGTTGCTGGCCCGGTCGCTGCGTACGCCGCGACCATGAGCGAGAGGTGACGAAGCCTCACGGCGACCTCCTATGGCGGGGGAAGAGAGGTTGGACCGCCCCGGTCAAGGCGTCGTCAAGCGATATTGGTGGCATCGTGGCAGCGCACATTGGGTCCGAGATTCGTCACGCCGTTCTGGCACTCGCCCGAGGCCGAAATTGGGGATAAGCGGTAAGAGGCACGGCCGCATCAACCTGCCGATCGCGACCAACCGAGCGCCCCTCCATCGCTTATCCAATCCCGGGTAGTTGTGACGGTCGGGGCGTGGAGATAGGATGCAGGGTCCGACAGCCAGGAAGGACAGATGGCGACCTACATTATCCTCAGCAGGTTCTCCCCCCAGGCCTTCGAGGATCCCAAGGACATCCGGAAGCTTGCCGAGCGCGTCTCGACGAAGATCAAGAGCGAGTGCCCGGGCGTCAAGTGGAAGGAGAGCTACGCGACCATGGGAGGGGTCGATGTGGTCGACGTGGTGGAGGCGGGTGATCCGAAGGAAGTGTCGCGCGCCGCGATGATCATCCACGGCCACGGCCGGTGCACGACGGAGACCATGCACGCGACACCGTGGAAGGAGTTCCTCGCGTCGCTTTGAGCGGGCGGACCATCACCGTGCGTGGGCGCAGGAGGGCCATATGGTCGACAAGAACGCCATTACTCAAGTATTCGACGTGCTCGGCCCCGAGCGCGTTGCTCGCGGCCTTGCCACGCAGCGCCACACCTGGGCGGATTGTTTCCTGGCGCGGGCCTACGGCGCGAGAGGTGAGTTGGAGGGCGCCATTGACGACGGTCTGCGTGGCGCCGCGAAACTCCTCAAGCCCCCGAGGGCCTTGAAAGTGGCCAAGCTCCTGGGCGTGCCGCCGTTCGCCGTCGTGGCCGTCGTGGACGCGTTCGACCACGACACGGCCGAGTTCCGGCGGTTGGCAGAGGAGTGGCTTGAGCTGAACAGAATCGGCGCGGATTCCGATCACCAGGTTCCGGTGCTTCACGCCAACAAGTGAGTCCGGTGTAGTTGAGCGCGTCGGGACGTCCAACCTGCGAGTGATCTCGGGGGCGGTGGGCGGGGCATAGATTTCCCGCGTATGCCGCCCGCCATTGCCGCCGAGCAGCTGAGCAAAACCTTCCGCGTGAAGGTCCGCGCCCCGGGACTCCGGGGGGTCCTCGCCGCGCTGTTCCGCCCCGGCTACCGCGACGTGCACGCGGTGCGCGCGGTCACGTTCCAGATCGAGGCCGGCGAGATCGTCGCGTTCCTCGGTCCCAACGGTGCCGGCAAGACCACCACCCTCAAGATGCTCGCCGGGCTACTCTATCCCACGAGCGGCCGCGTCGCCGTGGCGGGGTTCGACCCGTGGACCGGGGGGCCGGCGTTCAAGCGCCGCATCGCCCTGGTGCTGGGCAACCGGCAGCAGCTGGTGTGGGACCTGCCGCCGGAAGAGACGTTCCTCCTGAACCGCGCGATCTACGAGATTCCCAGAGGCGACTACCGCGAGCGGCGCGCGGAGCTCGTGGAGCTGCTGGAGCTGGGTCCCCTGCTCGACAAGCCGGTCAGGCAGCTGTCGCTGGGTGAGCGCATGAAATGCGAGCTGGCGGCCGCGCTGCTGCACCGGCCGTCGATCCTGTTCCTGGACGAGCCGACGCTCGGGCTCGACCTCGGCGCCCAGGACGCGATCCGCCGCTTCCTGATCGAGTACCGCGACCGCCACGGCGCCACCGTGCTGCTCACCTCGCACTACATGCAGGACGTGACTGCGCTCGCGTCGCGCGTGCTCATCATCAACCGCGGCCGTCTGTTGTACGACGGCGCGCTGGACGCGCTGGTGGCCCGCATCGCCCGCACC
>JBOHSO010000306.1:0-5353 GCA_050921685.1 Gemmatimonadales bacterium | reverse complement strand
CAGCGCTTCTTCCTGGTCGTGGGTCACGTAGATGAACGTGATCTTGACCTCGCGCTGAATGCGCTTGAGCTCGAGCTGCATCGCTTGCCGCAGCTTCAGGTCGAGTGCCCCGAGCGGCTCGTCGAGCAGCAGGGCGCTGGGGTAATTGACCAGCGCGCGGGCGAGGGCGACACGCTGTTGCTGCCCCCCTGACAATTGAGAAGGTTTGCGCTGCGCGAAGCTGGCGAGCTTGACCACGCCGAGCAGCTCCCGCACCCGCTTCTCGATCTCCGGCTCGCCGAGCTTCTGACTGCGCGGCCCAAAGGCGACGTTGTCGTGCACGCTCATGTGCGGGAACAGCGCATAGTGCTGGAACACGGTGTTGACGTTGCGCCGGTACGGCGGCGTATGCGACACGTCCCGTCCCTCGAGCAGGATGCGTCCCTCCGACGGCTCCTCGAACCCCGCGATCATGCGCAGCGTCGTCGTCTTGCCACAGCCCGAAGGGCCCAGCAACGAGAAGAACTCGCCGCGGCCGATGGTGAAGTGCGCGTCGCGCACCGCCACGAAGCCGGGGAACCGCTTGAACACGTGCTCGACGGTGATGACCGGATCGGCGGCGGGCGCCGCCGGGCGCGGGACGCTCATGCCCTGGAAATCTCCACGAGGCGGTCTCCTCGCTGGTGGCGGGGTCTCCCGTCCGCCCCTCCCGGCGGGCGGCCCGAGGCCCCGGACGTCAGGGAAACTGCAGGTCGAACGCGAGCCGCGCCAGTTCGCCCCACGTTGACAAGTCCTGTCGCGCTACGCAGGCTTCAGCCAACCCGGGAGCTTCGATGACCCTCGCCACCCCGCGTCCGACATCCTCCGCCGACCACCTGCTCGAGCGCGCCAAGCGCATCCGCGAGACGGAGCTGGCCCGCCTGTTGGAGCGGACGCAGGGGTCGGCGCGCTTGTTCGAGCGGGCGGCTCGATTCCTGCCGTTCGGCGTCGTGTCGTCGTTCCAAAAAATGCAGCCCTACCCGCTGTACCTGACCCATGGCAAGGGCAGTCATGTGTGGGACCAGGACGGCCGCGAGTACCTCGACTTCCACGGCGGTTTCGGCGCGATGGTCGTGGGCCACGCGCATCCGCTCATCGTCGAAGCGATCGGCCGGGCGGCGAGCCGTGGCACGCACTTCGCCGTCACCACGGAGGCCGCGGTGGAGTTTGGGGAAGAGATTTGCCGCCGCTTCCACCTCGAGGCGCTCCGCTTCGCGAACTCCGGAACCGAGGCCACGATGGACGCCATCCGCGTGGCCCGGGCCGCGACCGGACGGGACGTGGTCTGCAAGATCGAGGGGTCGTACCACGGGCACCATGACGCCGTGATGTTCTCCGTGCTGCCCAACGCGGACCTCATGGGAGGGCGCGAGCGGCCGGCCAAGGCGCCGGGGTCGAAGGGCTTGGTCAAGGATGCCGCTCGTTACATCGAGGTGGTGCCCTTCAACGACGCCGACCATCTGGAGCGTGTGTTCGTCGAGCGAGGCCGGGAGATCGCCTGCATCATCATGGAGCCCGCCATGATGAACATCGGCATCGTCCTCCCGCAGCCCGGCTACCTGGAGCGGGTCCGACAACTCTGCGACCAGCACGGCGTGGTGTTCATCTACGACGAGATCAAGACGGGATTCACCATCGCGGCCGGCGGCGCCACCGAGCGGTTCGGGGTGCAGCCAGACCTGGTCTGTCTCGCCAAGGCGATCGCCGGCGGCCTGCCGGCGGCCGCGTTCGGCGGGAAAACGGACTTGATGTTCCTCATCGAGAAGGGCGTGTCGCAGATGGGGACCTACAACGGGAATCCGCTGGTCTCCCACGTGGGGCTCGTCGTGCTGCGCGAGATCCTGACGCCCGACGCCTATGCGCGTCTCGCCAAGCTCGCCGCTCGCCTCATCGCCGGGTGCCAGCGCGCCATCGACACCTACGGCATCCCGGCCCACACGGTGAACCTCGACGCCAAGGGCTGCGTGTCCTACCGGCCGACGCCGCTGCGCAACTACCGGGACTTCCTCGAGACGCAGCCGGATCTGTTCGCGGCGTCCTACCCCTGGCTGCTGAACCGCGGCATCTTCATGACGCCGGGCGACGAGGAGCAGTGGACGCTGTCGCTGCAGCACAGCGAGGCGGATGTGGACCGCTACGTCGAGGTGTACACGGAGTTCTGCAAGACGCTCGCCGGCTGACCTACCGGCTCGCGGTCGCTCGCGCCGCGGACGCCGAGGTCGTCGCGGCCTCGAGCCCGTAGCGCTGCGGATTGCTGCAGATCACGGCGGCCGCGAGGATCTTGGGGACGTATTCCATGGTCTCCTGCGGCAGGAGCTTCAGCCGGTAAAGGTGCCAGAAGTCACGGTTCTGCTTCTTGAAGCCCCCCGGGGTCCGGGCGATCTTGTGCAGCACCGCACGCACGCCGTTCTCGCCTCGGTTGTAGCTCGCCATCGCGAGCATGAAGGCGTCTTCCCCGAACTCCGCCAGCAGGTACGCGAGCTTCCGGGCGGCGGCGCGGGTCTGCTTCGCGACGTCGGTCCGCTCGTCCACGGTTCCCTCCACCCGTAAGCCGAGCTCCCGAGCCGTCACCTGCAGCATCTGCCACATACCCACCGCCCCGGCGTGGCTCCTGGCCCGCGGGTCGAAGCGGGATTCGGTCCAGGCCACATAGCCCATGACTTCGGGCAGCTCGAGCGCCCGGAACTCCTTCACGATCACCGGCCAGTACTTCACCTTCCGCCCGTACACCTCGCGCAGCGCCACCGACTGGCGCAGCAGCAGGTCGATGTGATACTGGAGGCGCTCTTTGAAGATCGGCGGCACGGCGTAGGTCTCGGCGTCGAACTGCCGGAGGATCGTCCGGATCTCGCGGTCCAGCTCGTCGCCGGCATTGGCAGCCTCGTCGGCCTTGGCACGGTCGGCGCGGGCGAGATCGGCGAGCGTCCGCTCCGCGTTGGACGTAGCGTCCAGGAAGCGCTGCTCCAGCAGCACCAGCCGGGTCGAGTCCTGCTCGGCCTGCATTTGCTCCTGGATCTCGCGGATCTGCGCGTCGAAGCGGCCTTTGGCATCGAGCAGCCGCCCGATCTGACGGTGCTGCGCATAGATCACCGTGCCCATCACCCCGATCACCACCGCGGCGACGCCCGCGACGACCCCGACCACCTTGACCCAGCGCTTCTTGGTCTGGCGCTTCATCACTTCGGAAACTTCCTGCACCGCGTGGGCAACGTGCTCCATCGTCTTGCGCGATCGCCCCCCGCCGGCCTTCGCCCGCTCCTCGGCGATGCGCTGCGCCGTGAGGGCGAGGATCTGCCCGGTGGCGGACACCCGCGTCGTGGCTTGCAGGGCCTGGGCGATCTCGGCCGCGTCCTGACTCTGGTCGTAGCCGGCATCGATCGTCACCTCGACGCGCACCTCGGGGCCCGCCGCAGCGCCGATCCGGATGGTATCGCCCGAGCGGAGGGCGGCCGTCTTCACCCGCTTTCCGTTCACCAGGACGCCGACCGGCGTGTCGAGATCGAGGACGTGATAGGCGCCCTCCTTCAGGACCACCGCGGCGTGATACGACGCGACCTGCGGCTCGCGAGCGGCGTCGAAGCGCAGCTCGCAGTCGGGGCCGGTGCCGATCCGTAACCACCGCTTGTCGCTGCTGGTGGAGGTGCCCTGGAGGGACCCGGAAAGGTGCGTGAAGCGAATCATGGGGAGCGGAGAAATAGATTACCGGCGGGAGGGAGGATGCGCCAGTTGGACGCCTGACTCGCGCCTGGCCCCGGCGCGCCCTATCTTGAGACCGCCGCTGGGCACGGCTCCGGCCGCCTGCCATTCTCGAATCCGAGGTACTCATGCGCCACCGACACGCCGCCTCCCCCTGGCGGGTCGCCGCCCTGCTGAGCTGGGCATGCATCAGCACGGCATCCGCCCAACGGGTCTCAGTCGGGGGCCCCGGCGGCGGCGACGCCGACGGCGTCCAGGTCGATTCGGCTCGACGCCTCGTCGTGATCACCGCCGGCCCGTTTCACGTCCCGGTGGCCCCGCCGATGACGGGCCACGCCTACATGCACATGCGGGGCGACGACAGCCTGGTCAAGCAGTTCGCGTGGCCGCTCACCACCCACATCCAGAGCCTCCGCCTGGCGCTGGTGGACGGGAGCGGCCGCCCGCTGCCGCGGCGTCTGCTGCACCATCTGAACCTCGTGAATTTCAACCGCCGGCAGCTCGTCTACCCCATGGTGGAGCGACTGATGGGGTTCGGCCAGGAGACCGAGGATGTGTCGATCCCCCGGTCGATCGGGCTCCCGCTGACCGCCGGCCAGCGCATCGGCCTGTTCGTCATGTGGGACAACGAGACTGATCGCGCGCTCGACGATGTGTACGTGCGGCTTACGTTCAAGTGGGCGCCGGCCAACCTCCGGCCCCGCCCGCTCAGCGTCATGCCATTCATTATCGACGCCAACATCGTGGTGGCGGGCCACAATACCTTCGACGTGCCGCCTGGCGGCTACACCAAGAGCTATGACTTCGAGCTCCCCGTCAGCGGCCACGTGGTGGCCGCGGGGGGACATTTGCACGACCACGGGATCTGGGTCCGCCTCGTGGATCGGACCACCGGCCGGGCGCTCGTGACCGTCAAGGCGAAGCGCGATTCCGCGGGCCGCGTGTTCGGCATGACCCGCGAGCTCCTGGCCCTGCGCGGGCGTGGACCACGGCTGCGCGCCGGCCATCCCTACCGGCTGGAGGCCCGCTACGACAACCCGACTCCCGATACGCTGGTCGGCATGATGGGGATGATGGTGGGCCTGTTCGAGCCGGAAGATCTGCGCGACTGGCCCGCGATCGACCCGAACGACCGCGACTACCTGAAGGACCTGACCGACATCCTGCCCGGCGGGCTATTCTCGGCTGGCGACAAGGGCAGCCGGCACGGCCGGCACCATTGAACGGAGGGCGTTACCGGCTGGCTACCGTCGTGGCGTCGAGCACTTCGCGGACCTTGCGCGCGAGCGCCTCCGGCGTGAATGGCTTCTGCAAGAAGCTGATCCCCGGCTCGAGGATGCCGTGCCGCACGATGGCGTCGTCGGTATAGCCGGAGACGAAAAGCACCTTCAATCCAGGGTGTCGGTCTTTCATCCGGTCCGCGAGCTGGCGGCCGCTCATCTCGGGCATGATCACGTCGGTGACCAAGAGGTGGATGGGACCGTCGTGCTCGGAGGCGAGATCCAGCGCCGATTTTGTCCAGGAAGTCCTGCGCCGACCCGTCCGGCACGTCCGTCGGGATCGTGAGCGGGCGGCCGGAGTCGAGGACCCGCTGGAGCAATTCCGGATGGCCGAAGAAGGATTCGAGCGGCGACCCGGC
>JBOHSO010000305.1:0-1899 GCA_050921685.1 Gemmatimonadales bacterium | reverse complement strand
GACGGTCGTGTCGATCGTGGGCGTGTTCGTCTGCTCCGCCCTGTTCGTGGTGCTCGGGTGACGCGTTGACCACGCCGCTCGTGTTCGACGCGGTGCCGCTGGGCACCCGTCGGGTGCCGTTCACGCTCAGCGTCGCCGCTCACCAGACGGTGGCCGTGCTGGGCGACGAGGATAGCGGCGTGGGCCGGCTCGGCGCGTACGCGATGAGCCTTGAGACCCCGCCCCTGGGCCGCGTGCAGGTGTTCGACACGGTCGTCGCGGAGCTCCCGGGGCCTGCACGCTTGGCCTTTCGCCGTCGCGTGGGCTACCTTCCCGCGGGCGACGGCCTGCTACAAAACCTCTCGCTGCGCGACAACATCGCTCTGCCGTTACGGTTCGGCAGCGACGCGAGCCCGCGGGAGATCGACGGTCGCGTGAACATCATACTGGTGGCGGTGCGCCTCGCCAACGTCGCCGACCGACGCCCGGCGCAGGTCAACGAAGAGGACTGTCGGCGCGCGGCGCTGGCGCGCGCGATCGCCTTCGATCCGACCCTGCTCGTTCTCGAGCAGCCGTTCGACGGCCTCACGGCGCGGACCTCGGCAGAGCTGCTCGAGGTGGCGCGCGGCGGCGAAACGGCCGCCGGCGCGCGGCGCACCATTCTGATCACCGCCCAGGAGATCCCGGCGGTCGTGCAGCGCCGCTGCGACCGCCTGTATCGGCTCACGCGCACGGGCACGCTGGAGCGGGAAACGGTCTAACCAGAGGATCCGTGGACACCACGCGGCAGGACTTCCTCGTCGGTCTGGTAATCGTGGGCGCGATCGCCGTGGTGGTGGGGGCGCTACTCGCCACCAGCGGTTGGGGCGAGGGGCGCTACGACCTGTACCTGCGCACCGCCAGCGCCGAAGGTCTGACGACCGACAGCAAGGTGGTGCTCCAGGGGCTCGAGGTCGGCCGCGTCGTCAACGTGTCGCCGCGGGTGGATTCCACTACGCGCGCGATCTCGTTCGTGGCGAAGCTCTCGGTCATCGAGCGATTCCCTCGTGGGGCGAGCCTGCGGCTCCCCCTCGGCACGCGCGGCCAGCTCGAGCAAGCGAGTCAGATTTCCCCCACCATTCTCATCCGACTGGTGCTCCCCGAGTCGACGGGACGCGCAGCCCCCGTGCTGGCTGCCGGCGACACGATCGACTCGAGGCGGAAGCCAGCGGTGCTCGATCAGGTGGCCGAGGTGGCGCAACACCTGTCGCAGCAGGTCGAGGATCTGCTCCGTGCGTCGCACCAGACCCTCACCCGGGTCAGTGCGACGGTGGGACAGGCAAGTGAGGTGCTGCGCAGCGTGACGCCGAACATCCAGGGAACGCTCGATCATGTGACCGCGACGATGGAGCGGGTGAGCCGACTGGCCCAACGTCTCGACCCCGGGCTCGCGGATTCGGTGTCGACAGCGCTGGCGCTTTCCAATCGCGTGCTGCTGCGCCTCGACTCCCTCGCCGCGCAGGCCAGCGCCATGACGGTCGAGAACCGCGACGACGTCCGCACCGCCGTCGCGAACCTCACGCAGCTCACGCGCCAGCTCAACCACCTCGCCGAGGAGGTGTCCCGCCGGCCCTACCGGCTCGTAACCGGTGTGAAGCCGCTGCCCGCCGATTCCACCCGTCCCGCCGACTCGAAGGACAGCGTCCGGCCATGAACTACCTGTTGCTGCACGCCGACACGTGGTCCCCCGCGGCGCTCGCTCCGGCGCTCGAAGCGGCGCGGGTGGACACCCAGCGCCTCGGTGCCGCCCGCGAGCTCGTGCCTGCTGACCGCCCGACCGTGTTCGTGCTCGACCCCGAGAGCCGCGCCGCTTTCCCGCTCGACGCGCTGCGCGGCTTCGTCGACGCGGGTGGGGCGATTGTCGCGCTGGGGGTCGAACAG
>JBOHSO010000304.1:0-2856 GCA_050921685.1 Gemmatimonadales bacterium | reverse complement strand
GTGCGGAGCTATGGCGGACGATTCTTCGAGGACGCGCCGCGCCTCCTCGAGCAGACCGCGCGCGGCATCGCCGGTGCGTTCGGCGCGGACGCGGCGGTCACCTTCCGGCGACTGACCAGCCCGCTGGTGAACGACGAGACCATGACGGCGCTCATGAAAGACGTAGCGGGTGAAATTGTAGGGAAAGAGCGTGTGCATGGAGCGGTCCGGACCATGGGGGGGGAGGACATGAGCTGCTTCCTCGAGCGGGTGCCCGGCTGCTTTGCCTTCGTCGGCTCGGCGCGTCCCGATGGGACGTCTTCATCGCACCACAGCCCGACGTTCGACATCGAAGAAGAAGCCCTGGTCATCGGGACCGAGCTGCTGAGCCGGACCGCGGCGCGATACCTGGCCGGGTGACGCCACGGTAGATTCCGGAGCACGATGCCCAACCTGCTCGCCGCGGAGCCCTCCGCCTATCTCAAATCCGCCGCGCACCAGCCGGTGCACTGGCTGCCCTGGGGGGAGGCCGCGTTCGCACAGGCGAAGGCCGAGGACAAGCCGATCCTGCTCGACATCGGCGCCGTGTGGTGCCACTGGTGCCACGTGATGGACGGCGAGTCCTACGAGGACGAGGCCGTTGCGGAGATCCTCAATCGCGAATTCGTGTGCATCAAAGTGGATCGGGACGAGCGTCCCGACGTGGACACCCGTTATCAGCGCGCCGTGCAGGCACTCACCGGCCAGGGTGGCTGGCCGCTCACGGCGTTTCTGACGCCGGAGGGCGCGGTGTTCTTCGGCGGCACCTATTTTCCACCCGAAGACAACGCCTACGGCCGCCCGGGCTTCGCGACCGTGCTGCAGCACGTTGCGCGGCTGTATCGGGAAGACCGGGCCAAGGTGGCGGGCAACGCCCAGGCGATTTCGCAGCACGTGACCCAATCGCTGGATGAAGCGAGAAGCGGTGCCATCGGCCCCGAGCTGCTGGATCAGGCGGCGGGGCAGATGGCGCGTCTGTTCGACGTGCGCTACGGCGGCTTCGGCACCGCACCCAAATTCCCCCACCCCGCGGCGTGCGAATTCCTGATCGGCCGCTGGTGTGACTCGCGCGAAGGCTGGATGCGCGAGGTCGCCGAGAAGACCCTGCTCGGCATGGCAAAGGGCGGCGTTCGCGACCACCTGGGCGGCGGGTTCCACCGCTATTCGGTGGACGAGCGCTGGATCGTGCCCCACTTCGAGAAAATGTCCTACGACAACTCGGAGCTGCTCAAAGCGTACTGCACCGCCTCCGCGGCACTCGGCGGTCCCGCATACCGCCCCGTGGCGGACGGTATCGTGAGCTGGGTGCTCGAAGTGCTTTCGGATTCCGAGCGAGGCGCGTTCTGCACATCGCAGGACGCGGATGTGGGCCCCGGGGACGACGGCGACTACTGGACCTGGACCGTGGAGGAGGCCCGCGCGGCGCTGACCGAGCGGGAGCTCGAGGTAGTGCGACGCGTCTTCGACCTCGAGCCCGAAGGGGAGATGCACCACAACCCCGCGAAGAACGTGCTGTGGTGGAAGCAGGATCCCGCCGGGGATGACGAATGGCCGATGCTCCGAACCGCCATCCGGAAACTCAAATCCGTCCGCGACCGCCGCCGGGCTCCCTATGTCGACACCACGGCCTACGTCAACTGGAACGCGATGATGGCGTCGGCGTTCCTTCAGGCCGGTGCGGTGCTCGACCGGCCCGAGTGCAATACCCTCGCCCTGAAGGTCCTCGACCGCATCTGGGCAGAGTCGTGGGACGGGGCGTCCGGTCTGGGGCACGTCCTGGGCCGCACCGCACCGCGTGGCATGTTGGACGACCACGTGCAGGCCGCGGCCGCGTTCCTCGACGCCCACGAGGCGACCGGTCGCTCCGAGTGGCTGGAGCGGGCCGGTGCGGTGATGTCCCGCTGCAACGCCGCGCACTGGGACGACGCGTCGGGGGGCTACTTCGACCTCGCCGCGGGAAGCGACGGTCCGGCGTATCTCGCCACGCGCGCCAAGCCGGTCCAGGACGCACCCACACCGTCCGCCAACGGTGTCGCCGGCGTCGTGCTCGCGCGGCTGTGGGCCCTCACCGACGGGAAGGAGTGGCGTACCCGATTGGAGCGCCATCTGGCCGCGTTTGCCGGAGTCGCGACGGACCTCGGCCTCCACGGGGCGACGCTATTGCGCGCGATCGATTGGGCCACCAACCCGATCACGCGTATCGAGGTGTCCGGCCCGCGGGGCGAGGGGCCGGCCTGCGCGATGCATCTCCATGCGCTGCAAGCCTACCGGCCGCGTAAGGTGGTCGTGCGAGGCACCGCCGATCGGCCCACCGCGACGGTGTGCGTGGGCACCGCGTGCTCGCTACCGGTAGCCACCCCCGAGGCGCTGCGGGAGCTGCTGGCGTGAAGCGACGCCTGCTTGGCCGGACCGAGCTCGCGGTGAGCGAGGTCGGGTTCGGCGGCTGGGCGATCGGTGGAAATCGCTATGGCAACTCCTACGGTCCCACCGACGACGTGGAATCGATCCGCGCGGTGCGCCGCGCCTTCGAGCGGGGATGCAACTTCTTCGACACCGCCGATGTGTACGGCCACGGCCACGGCGAAGCGATCCTGGGAGAGGCGCTCGAGGGCGTGCGCCGTCAGGTCGTGATCGCCACCAAAGTGGGAGGCAACTTCTACAATCGCGACGTCCACCCGCTGCTGCGCGACCGCGTGGGTCAAGCGGCGGGCGTCCCCTACGCCCACATCCCGCCGGACGCCCTGCTGCCAGTCACGCACGACGCGACCTTTTCGCCCGGCTACATCCGATTCGCGCTCGCCATGTCGCTCGAGCGGCTGCGCACCGACTACATCGATC
>JBOHSO010000303.1:0-11140 GCA_050921685.1 Gemmatimonadales bacterium | reverse complement strand
CAACAGCGGCAGCGCATCGCCGTACCCGATCGGCAACACGGGGATCCTGACGAGCGTCTGCGCCTCCGCCGGGGCGAGTCGCCGCGCGCCGGGAATCGACGCCCAGCCCGGCGTCAGCGGGTCGCCCGGGTGCAGCGGCATGTCCATCACGCTGCCGCGCTGCACGCCGTCCCCGGGCCGCATCGGTCCTGTGGGATAGACGTCCTCGACGAAAAAGCCGTCGTCCTTGGGGTCCGAATAGATGATGCAGCCGATCGCCCCCCGCTCGGCCGCCACCTTCGGCTTGATGCCGCGCCACGCCTGCCCGTAGCGCGCGATCACGATTCTCCCCTGCACGCTGATGCCCAAGCTATCCAACACCCGGTAGTCCTCTGGCCGGCCGTAGTTCACGTACACGAGCTCGGCCGTGACATCGCCGTCCGCCGCGTAGGCGTTGAACGTGGGCAGCTGGTCGGTCTGGCTGCTCGTGGGATCGCGCGCCAGCGGCGGCTCGCGGAGCGACGCGGTGAACGGTTCCGGCGCCACCAGCTCCAACGTGCGGGCGACCGGTCGTGGCATCAGCGCTTCGAACCGCTCGATGCGGGCGTCCAGACCCAGTGCGCGAAACCGTGCCAACAGCAGCTCCGCCACGTGGCGCGAGCGCTCGGTACCGGCCTCGTGCGGCACCGCCGACCAACGCCGCACCAGCGCCTGGAGCGTGTCGCGACTCGGCACCGCTCGGGCGAGCGACTCCCGCCGCCGTTGGTCGGCCAACTGGTCCGTCGGAAAGCCGCGGATCGGGACTTGCTGGGCCTGCAAGGCAGAGGTGGCGAACAGCCCGTACACGATGACAGTCCGCATAGTCGTCAGACTCCTGCCGGGGAGCAAACGCGACGCCAAGTTGCGCGGCGTAACATGCAACTTGGCGTCGAAGAACTGAAGATGGCTGATAGCCTTGAGTCTCGTTACTGTACCGTCACGCTCCCTGTCATCCCCGCATGGATCGTACATTCATAGTTGAATGACCCAGCGTTCGGGAATGTCCGCTGTGCCGACCCGCTGCTCATGTTCGGGATATCAGCCGGGGACCCCGCGGTAAGGAATGTGACGTTGTGGACGACTCCCCCTGGGCTCCAGTTCCACCTCACGGTGCCGCCAATTGCGATAACCACGTTTTGCGGGTTGAAGAAATTGTTGCTCACCGTGACGGTGATCGCCGCGGTGCTGTTGAAAGTCACAAACGGAGAGCCCGGAAGTGTATCGGCCGTCGCAGTGGCGCTGTTGGCGCCGGTCGAGCTCCCGAGCCTGTGCGTGGCGCTCGCCTGGCCGTTCGGTCCAGTAGTGTTCGGGTTCGGGGAGGTGATCGAGCCGCCACCGCTCGCCACCGCCCAAACAACCCTCACTCCGCTTCTGGGATTGTTGTGCGCGTCCCGAGTTGTGACGACATAGGTGACGTCCCCACCAGGGGCGGCGGTGCCACCGTCACCCGACGTCTTCACGATGGACACCGCATTGCCCGCGGTGGCGGTGCCGGAGAAAGTCACTGGATTGCCGTTGAGACCGGTCACCCGGGCCTGGGCGGTCTGGGCGCCGGCTGCCGTGCCCAGCGTATGCTGAACCGACGCGATCCCGCTCGCGTCCGTCGTGACGGTGGAGTTAGACACCGACCCGCCGCCACCGGTGACGCTCCAATTGACCGACACCCCCGGCACGGGGGTGTTGGTTTCGTCGCGCACTAGCACCGCGTATGGCGTGCCGAGCACGGCACCGATGGTGTCGGTCTGCGTGTTGCCGGCGCTGAGCTGGATCTGGGTAGCTCCCTGGATCCGACTCGTCCCGCTGAACGTCACCGGCGACCCCGACAACCCGGTTCCGCTGGCAGTCGTGGTCTGGACGACCGAGTCGGCGCCCAGGGTCCGGGTGGCGGTGGCGATGCCGGAAGCGTCCGTGAGGCTCGAAGCGGTCACCGAGCCGCCTCCCAGGCCCACGGCCCAATTGATCGACACGCCTGACACGGGGTTGTTGGTGTTGACCTCTCGAACTATAACGGCCAGGGGGTTGGCCGGGGGCGCGCCCGCGTTACCGATCTGGTTGTTGCCGGAGCTGACGGCCAAGTTGCGGCCGGGGGCGGTGCCGCCGCCCCCGCCGCCGCAGGCTGACGCCGAGACGATGCCGAGCAGCCAGAGCAGGGTCGGACGAACTGTAGCCATGAGTTCACCTCGCGTGTGTGGTTCCGGCCCGAAATTGTACCCTTTGGGAGCCGTTGTTGCTACTTTAGTGGCGCGATTAGCGGTTTTAGGGGGTGGGTCGAACCGGTCTTCCAGGTTGGTCACGCGGATGGTCAGGGGGGGGCGGCCACGGAAACCTTTCGGGGAAGTGCCGGGGAGATCCTGAGGCAGGCGAGCGTTGCGCTCGACGGTCGACCCGTGACGCTGTGGGAGATCGCCGATGGCCCGACCATGATACCTCAGGCCACGAGCGAGCCGCGCCCACGCCATCACCTCACGAGCATCGACGTCGACAGCACCCTGAAACGGTGGGGTGTCCCGCTCCGCACGGGGAGTCGCTACGTGGGGTGCCGGCTGTCCCACGACGGTCCGTGGGTCATCGCACCGGTGCGCATGCGGCCCGCGGCCGGCCCGCCGAGCGGCAAAGAGCGGCGCAGCGCGGAGCGGCTCACGCTCGAGCTTGCCGGTTTGTGCCTCGGGCTCTCCGATCGGCGCGAGGTCGGTGGCGTGGAGCGCGCGCCGTCCATCTCCGTCGATCCCCTCAAGGATCTGCTCACCATGCCGTCGGTGATCGCCCACGAGGCCAAGAACCCCCTCAGCGCGGCGCGGGCCGGCCTGCAGCTGACCATGGACTCGCTGGGGCGGATGGAGGACCTGCCGGTGCCGCGTCGGCTCGAGCTGCTCGAGGAGCTTGGTGAAGTGCTCGAGGCGCTGAACCGCGCGCTCGATTTCCTCCAGGCCGTCCAGGATCGGGCACGGGGGGCCATCGGAGGCCGTGAGCGGTTCGACGCCATCCGCGTGGTGCGTTCGGTTGTGGCGCTCGAAGGACGGGTGCTGCGCCAGCGTGGCATCGACGTCGAGCTCGCGACGGCGCTCGAAACGATGCACCTGAGCGGCGACCCGAACCTGCTGTACGAGCTGCTCATCAACCTGGTCCGCAACGCCGCGGAAGCGTCGAGCGGGCGCCGCGCGCCGATCACGGTGCGGCTCGATCAGGAGGGAGAGACGATGCGGTTGTCGGTGACGGACCGCGGCGTCGGAATCCCGGCCTATCTCGTCGATCGCGTGTTCGAGCCCGGATTCACCACCAAGGCTCCCGGCGAGGGTGGGGCGGGTCTGACGGTGGTGCGCAAAGTCGCCCAGGAGGTGTTTGGGGGGACGGTGGCAGTGAAATCCACCGAGGGCGTCGGTACCACGTTCACGGTGTCGCTCCCGATCCCACCGCAGCGCGGCGTCCTCCCGCCGTTCTTCACGACCGAGGTCTAGCCGGCAGCGCTGGTCGCCTCAGCTCGAGCTGAGGAGATGCTGCACGTCCAGCGGCCGGGTGTGCATCACCAGTGCTCCGTCGGGTGCGCGCGGCCACTCGCTGGCCGGTCGATCGCGATACAGCTCCACTCCGTTGCCGTCCGGATCGCGAAGGTAGATCGCCTCGCTCACCCCGTGGTCGGACGCGCCTTCGAGCGCGATGCCGTGGTCCAGCACGCGCCGCACTGCGGCGGCGAGCGCGCCCCGGTCGGGATAGAGGATGGCGAAGTGGTATAGCCCGGTCGTGCCGGGCGCGGGCGGCGGGGCGCCACGACCCGCCCACGTGTTCAGCCCGATATGATGGTGATACCCTCCCGCCGAGAGAAACACCGCGTCTGAGCCGTACCGGCTCGATACCTCGAAGCCCAGCGCATCCCGGTAGAAGGCGAGTGCTCGGTCCAGGTCACTCACCGTCAGGTGGACGTGGCCGATCCGAGTCTGCGGGGGAATGGCTGTCATCAACTCAGATAACAGCCGACGGTTCCCAGCCTCCAGGGCAGATGCCAGAGGGTGCACCACTTCGCAGCCTTGCCGTCTGGCAACTGATCTGGCGACCGTGGACTCGTAACTTGGCCCTGTGATTAGATTCACCCCCATGTCCCTCAAGATTCCAGTCCCCGAGAACGAGCCGGTGCGCAGTTTCGCGCCCGGCACGCCGGAGCGTGAGGAGCTGAAGCGCACGCTGCGCGAGATGAGCGCCCGTCCCATCGAGATCCCGGTGATCGTGGGCGGCACGGAGATCCGGACCGGCAAGACCGTGGACGCGGTGATGCCACACTGCCACCAGCACGTGCTGGCCAAGGTGCACCAGGCGGGCCCGAAGGAAGTGGAGGCCGCCATCGCCGCGTCGCGCTCGGCCTGGCCCGAATGGGCGTCCTGGACGCTCGAACAGCGGGCGGCGGTGTTCCTGAAGGCCGCCGACCTGCTCGCCGGCAAGTATCGCGCGACCGTCAACGCCGCCACCATGCTGGGCCAAAGCAAGACGTCCCACCAGGCCGAGATCGACGCGGCATGCGAGTTGATCGATTTCTTCCGGTTCAACGCCCATTTCGCCGAGCGGATCCAGGCGGAGCAGCCGCTGTCGGTACCGGGGGCGTGGAACGTGCTGGACTACCGCCCGCTCGAGGGGTTCGTGTATGCCATCAGCCCCTTCAACTTCACCTCCATCGGCGGCAACCTCTCGTCGGCGCCCGCCCTCATGGGGACGACCGTCCTGTGGAAGCCCGCCGGCACCGCGGTGTACTCGAACTACTTCCTTATGAGGCTGCTGATCGAGGCCGGGCTGCCGCCCGGCGTCATCAATTTCGTGCCTGGTCCGGCCACGCAGATCAGCGACGCGGTGCTCGCTCACCGGAACCTCGGCGGGATCCATTTCACCGGGTCGACGGAGGTCTTTCAGTCGTTGTGGGACACGGTCACGAAGAACCTGCGGCGCTACGCCGACTACCCCCGGCTCGTGGGGGAAACCGGCGGCAAAGATTTCATCCTCGCCCACGCCAGCGCCGACCCCGATGCGCTCGCGACCGCCATCGTCCGCGGCGCGTTCGAATACCAGGGGCAGAAGTGCTCTGCCGCCTCGCGCGCCTACGTTCCGGAAACGATTTGGCCGGGCGTGCGCGATCGCGTGCTCGCGATGCTCGAACGGGTCCGCGTAGGTGATCCGGCTGACTTCCGAAATTTCATGGGTGCGGTGATCGATCGCAAAGCGTTCGACAAGATCCGTAGCTACATCGACGCGGCCAGGCCGGCGCCCGGCGTCCAGGTGCTGTTCGGGGGCGGCTGCGACGACACGGACGGCTACTTCATCCAGCCGACGCTGCTCCAGGTCGAGGACCCGTCGTACCGCACGATGTGCGAGGAGATCTTCGGCCCCGTGCTGACGCTCCATGTCTATCCCGAGCAACGCTGGCGGGAGACGCTGCAGCTCGTGGACACGAGCACGCCCTACGCACTCACCGGGGCGGTGTTTGCGCGCGACCGGAAGGCGGTGGGGGAAGCGGCCACCGCGCTCCGCTATGCGGCCGGCAATTTCTACGTGAACGACAAGCCGACCGGGGCTGTGGTGGGCCAGCAACCGTTCGGCGGCGCGCGCGCCAGCGGCACCAATGACAAGGCCGGGAGCCTGTTCAACCTGATCCGGTGGGTGTCACCGCGCGTCGTGAAGGAGAACTTCGCCCCGTCGGCTGACTTCGCCTATCCCTTCATGGCGGAGCAATAGACAACGACCGAAAATGGCGAAGGCCCGGTTCGTCACCGGGCCTTCGGTGTTCACGGCAACCTGTTCTACCGTCGCTTCACTTCGGGGGAAGAATCTTGAACATCCCCGTTCCGCATACGGGGCAGACGCCCTTCAGGGCCGGGCGACCGTTCGCCATCTTCACTTCCTGCGCGTTGGAGATCTTCCGTTTTGTTTTGCACTTCACGCAGTACCCCTCGTCGGCCGCCATCGGGACCTTTCCACCCTTGGCCATTGGGTCTTCCTCCGGATAGGGCAGGGCTCACAGCTGTGGGCCTGCCCATCCAGCCCGTGCAGACTTGGGAGGACGGGGGCCCGGGACCGGCCCCAACTATAACACCGCTCGCCTCACGGCGGGGGGGCAAGGGGCGGGTTCGCGGCCGTGGCGAAGCCGATGCGTTTGTGCGAGCCGTCGCAGAACGGCTTGCTCGCCGAGGCGCCACAGCGGCACAGGACAACGACTTGCGCCGGGCTCCCGTCCTTCTTGGGCGGGACGGGAATCTCCGCCCCGTCCGGGCTCACGATGCGCACCGGACCGGCGACGATCAGCGGGCCGTTTGGCTTCGGAGTGATGGTGGTCAGCGTCTCGCTCATATGTGAACCATAACACCGCACCCACATCCGCCGGTCTTTCAACGACGTACAGCCTGAGACGGACGGCCTGGACGGCAACGCCGGCAGGCGTCGTGGGAAGGGACCGCACGCCCGACCCCGGCAGCGGCGTCCTCCAGGCCTTGTCCGTGGCGCGCCCTTGACGGCGGCTTGAGACGCGACGGCGATCCTCGCGATCACCGTCACTCGAGACCGTCATGCGTGTCGCGCTCGTCATGGTCACCCTGTTCGTCCCGCTCCCGCTGCTGAGCCTGCCGGCGGCTGCCCAAACCGCCGTCAGCATGCAAGGGGGGTTCACGTCCGGAGAGGGCGAGCGGTACGTCGAGCTGGGGCTGCGGGTCGGTCCGGAACCCGCGACCCCCATTGGGATGGGGCTCTCGCTCGATCTCTACCCCGAGTTCGCCGTCGCCGGGGCCCTGGCGGGGGTGACGGATCTCTCGCTCACGGGGAACCTCCGGCTCGCGCGGACGGTGACCCTTGAGCTGCGCGCGGGGGGTAGCGCGCTGATCGCCGTCGGTGCGGGGCTCGGGGCGGTCATTCCAGGCTACCACCTCGGCGCGGGCCTGGTGCTGACGCCGAGCGCCTGGCGGAAGAGCGGCCTGCGCGTGGACTACACCTACCGCCGGCTGTCCATCGAGGGGGACGGCTCCCCGCTGCCGAGCCTCACGGTCGGGATCCTGATGCGGTACTAGGGACGTGGTCGATGCGCTCCGGAACGAGCGGGCGTCCCGACGGGTACCGGTAGGTACCTTTCCCGTCGGACTCGCATGGCCAATCGCCCCGTCGCGGCACTTTGTGTACTTCCCCTTGCACTCGCCTGCGTGACCGAGCACGGTCCGCTCGTGAACCGGATGGCGCAGACGGCGACGCCGTACCTCGCCCGCGCCGCGCGGCAACCCGTGAGCTGGCAGCCATGGAGCCGGGAGGTCTTCGCCCTCGCCGCGCGTCTCGACCGGCCGGTGCTCCTGTACGTCGGCGCCGAGGATTGCCGTTGGTGCACCGTGATGGATCGAGACGTCTACACCGACCCGGTGCTCGGGGCGCTGATCGACTCGTTGTTCGTGCCGGTGCGGGTGGATCGCGACGAGCGGCCCGACGTAGCGCAGCGCTACCAGGCCGCGGTCCAGTCGCTCGCCGGGCTCCGTGGCTATCCGCTGACGGTGTTTCTGACCTCCGACGGCGCCGCCTTCTTCGGCGGCACGTACTTTCCGGCCGACGACCCCCTCACCGGTCGGGGCCTGAAGCAGCTGCTGCCCGACATCGCCCGCAACTTTCGGGAGCGGCGTGCGTTCCTGTCGCGCCACGCCGCCGAGGTCCGCCTGTTGGCATTGTCGCACGGCCTGGGGAGCCACGGGGCGCTGCGGCCGGAGGCGCTCGGAGCCGAAGTCGCCGCGGTGCGGGCCGCGCTGGATGCGGCCCTCCAGGCGGGTCGGGGCCCGGTCGGGTTCACGGCGGCGCAGGCCGCCGCCCTCCTCATCACCGAGTACGGCCGCGGCGGCGATACCGCATCGTTCGACGTGGCGCTTCGGGCGCTCGACGCGTTCCTCGACTCCGGTGCGGTGGCGGCCGCGACGCTCGACGAGCCGCCGGAGATCGTGCGGGCCGCACTCGCACGCGCGCTCTCGCTCGCGTGGGTGTTTACGGGGGAATCGCGCTTCCGGGATGCCAGCCGGGACCACCTGGCCGCCCTCCTCCGGTCGCTGACGTTCGGCGACGGCCGAGCGTGGTTCGCGGACCGGGACGGATACGCGATCGCGGCGGCGATCGAGACCACCGACGGTCTCCGGGATTCCTTGGGGCAGCGGCGCGCGCTCGCCGCGCTCGACAGCCTGCTGCGGCGCTCGTTCGCGAGCGGGGCCGGGATCCGGCACTCGGCGACCGGCGCGCTGACGGGGCTGCTGCAGGATCAGGTGCAGGTAGCCGCCGCCTGCGTCGCCGCCTACACCGCGACCGGACGACGCCGCTACCTCGACGTTGCCCGTAACCTGGCCGCGGTCCTGGATCGCGACTTCGCCGATTCGGCCGGCGGCTATTTTGACGTCGCTGCCCAGGAGGCCCCAACGGCTCCGCTCGACGACCGGGTGAAGCCGGTGCTCGACGACCTCCTTCCCGGCGCGAACGCGTGGGCCGCCCACATGCTGCTCGGGCTCTCCGCCGCCACCGGTGAGGTGGTCTATCGCCGGCGCGCTCGGGCGACGCTCGAAGCGTTCGCCGGCGCGACGCAGGGATCCGGCCTGCGGGCGGCGAGTTTTCTGCTGGTCGCGCGGACCGCGATGATCGCGTTGCCGGAACCGCCCTGAGGCCGCCGCCCGTCCGGTCGGTCGCGACGGGAGGTGGTCGCGGCTCGCTTGTGTCTCTGACCGGGTTGTCGTATCATAGCCCAACCTTCCAAGGGGTCCCGTTCGAATGACTGGGGAACCGTTCCTCAGCTCCGACGAATACGACGACCGCGCGCACCAGCTCTACAACGAAGGACAATACGATCAGGCCATCGAGACGCTCCGGGAGGGGCTGAGCCGCTACCCGGCCGCGGTCGAGCTGCACGTGGGGATGGGCTACGCCCGCTTGGCGCGCGAGGAGTATGCCTGGGCGCGCCGCGCCTTCGATGAGGCACTCGCGCTCGATCCGGACCACGAGGACGCGCTCGCGGGTCTGGGCGAAGTGCTGCTGAAATTCGGCGACCGCGCGCGCGCCCTCGGGTGTTTCGAGCGCATCCTCGGCCTCGGCTTCCAGGACGACCACGATCTCGTGCTGCAGGTGGGGCGAGCGCTGTTCCGCGAGGGGGTGCTCGACCACGCGCGGCGGTTCTTCGAAGTCGCCCTCACGGCCCACCGCGACTCCGCGGAGGCCGCGGCGTGCGCGGGGTACGCGGCTCACCGGTTGGGCGACGAAGGCGGGGCACTGCACTGGTTGCGGCGCGCGTTGGAGCTCGAACCGGGTCAGGCCGAGGCCCGCATTTACCTCGCGAACCTGCTGTACGACCGGGGCGAGTACGAGGCCGCGTTGTTCCATCTGGAGCGGACCACGCCGAACGACCACGTGGATACGCTCGCGATCTGGCGGTTGCTGGAGCTGAAGCGGACCGTCTACCACCTCGCCGACGACGATCCCGATCTGGTGGCGTGGCACGGGCGGCTGGGCGAGCTGACGGGGGAGGCGGCGCCGGAAGATCTGCTGCTCGCCGAAATCGAGGCCATCGGGTCGGATGGCCTGGTGCGGGATCCGCGCCAGCTCGAGCTCTTCGGGACGCTGCTCACCGAGCTCCAGGGGATGAAGAAGGGCGCCGCAGGCGGGGAGATTCATCGGGTGCGCACCCGCGTCGGCCGGACCTACGTGGGGACGTGGGAGGAGATCGTCCGCCAGATGAAGGACGACGCGGGGGAGTGGGCGGCGGGTTCGGTGGAGGACTACATGGCGGCGAGCGCCCGGTTGGCCCGCAGGCAAACCGGGGTCCTCATCCCGGCGACAGACGCGGAGAGCTTCCTCAAGGGCAGTGCGGAGGCCGGGCTGCTGCGCATTCTCCACTGACTCGGGAGTCCGCCCGGGGCACTCCGGCTGGGGGATGGCCTTACTGAGTCTTCTTGAACCGTATTCCCAGCGACAACGGCCCGTCTCCCAACGCCACCAGGCTCAGGCGCCGGCGAGCAGCATGGCTTCGAGCTCGAAGCTCGCACCGCTCCGGAGCCGCACCGCCAGGATGGCGACGACCATTACCACCGCCATGCAGGCGGCCCAGACCCGCGTCAGGACCCCGGCCATCACGCACACGGCCCCCACCGTCTCGACGGCGATGAGGACCACCGCCCAAACCGGCGCGAACGGAAACCCGAGGTCGCGTAGGAATCCCGCGACGGCGGGCACGCCGTTGCGCACCCTGACCAGACCGTGGTTCAGGAAGACGCCGCCCACTGCGAGCCGCAGGAACACTGCCGCATAGGGAGACAGTTGCGGCATGCGCGTCAGAACATGGACATGGCGAGGAACGACCGCAGGTTGTCGTTCGTAACACGCAGCCGCGACGACAGCAGCCGCACCACGGACCAGAGGACCTTGTAGGCGATGTCGCGATTGAAATCGAGCAACAACTCGAAATCGGACCGGGAGATCGTGATCAGAGTACAGGCGCTGTTGGCGATCGCGTCGGTGGAGCGCTCGGACCGGTCGAAGATCGACATTTCGCCGAAGTTTGCCCCAGGCTTGAGCACCGCGAGCGCTTCCTCGCCCGAGCCCGGGATGGTGCGCGAAATGCGCACTTCTCCCTCGGCGATGATGAACAGGCGGTTGCCGGGCTCGCCTTCCTTGAAGATGTGCTGGCCGACGGTGAACTTCTGCTCGCGGCACACCTCGGAGACGCGGGCGAGCTCCCCGTCGTCGAGGTCCTGGAAGATCGCGGCGTGCTTCAGCAGAGCGAGGTCCACGCGGTGAAAGTATCGGCCGAGGGATGACGGCACAAGTGAAACCGCGCTTCGGGGCGGCGGATGTGCTGACGCTGCTGCGCCTGCCCCTGGCGGCGCTGTTCCCGATCGCGCGGGATCCGGTGTGGCAGCTCCTGATCGTCGCGGTCGCCGCCGCGACCGATGTCGCCGACGGTGCGGTGGCGCGCCGCACCGGGGCCTCGCGCTGGGGCCCGGTGCTCGACCCCATCGTCGACAAGGTGTTCATCGGGACCGCCTTCATCACCCTCGCGGGCCGCGGGGAATTCCACCCGCTCGAGATCATCGCCGTGTTGCTGCGCGACATCGTCGCGGTGCTGGCGTTTGCCGGCACGCTGATCCTGCGC
>JBOHSO010000302.1:0-9527 GCA_050921685.1 Gemmatimonadales bacterium | reverse complement strand
CCCGTGTTTTGACGGCGCGGCCGCGCTCCGCGCCACTGGTCATCCCCGGGCGCGTCAGAGGTCCGACGGTTGGACCGCGGCTTCGGACGCCTGCCGCCGCCGAGCTGCCGCGCCTCGGTCCAGCGCGACCACCGGCAACGATCTCCCGACCCGCGCCCGTGGTGTGGACTCGGTCCCGAAGGCGCAGTCCGGCCGCCGAGCCGGCCCACATACGTGAAGCCGGTGTGGTCCTACGGGTGCCGCGCATTGACCAGTCGGCTCCCGCGACCGCCACTCGGAGGAATCCACCGTCGGAGGTGCGCGTGCGTGCGGGGCGAGCCGCGGTCATGTCTGAGCGATCGGCTAGGTCCTCACCAGCGGCGCCGGCCCGACCCGCCACCGCAGCGTCCGTGGCGACGCGCCCCACCGCTCGGGCTTTTCCGCACCCGATCCGCATCGTCCGCCCGCGCAACCCCTAGGCACCGCTCCCCTTACGTTTTCCCTATCTCACGCTGCAACACCGAGTGTCGACGGCTGTAGCCGAAATAGATCGCGAACCCGATGATGAGCCACACCAACAGCCGGAGCCAGGTGTCTCCGGGCAGTGTGAGCATCAAGCCGAAGCAGCACAGGATACCCATGATCGGCACGAACGGCACGAGCGGCGTTCTGAACGGCCGCTCGAGATCGGGCCGCTTGGCGCGCAGGATCCAGACTCCGGCGCACACCAGCACCAACGCCAACAGCGTGCCGATGTTGACCAGCTGGCCCAGCAGCGGCAGGAGGCCGGTGGCGAGGCCGACGGCGATGCCGGTGTAGATCGTGGACAGATACGGCGTGCGGAAGGTCGGGTGGACCTTCCCCGCCCAGCGGCCCAGCAGGCCGTCCCGCGACATCGAGAAGAACACGCGCGACTGCCCGAGGAGCATTACCAGGATCACCGATCCCAAGCCGAGCACCGCGCCGACGTCGATCGAGACGCGCACCCACCATGGCGCGCCGATCTTCTCCATCGCGTACGCCAGCGGGGCCGGCAGGTTGAGCTCGCTGTACGACACCATCCCGGTCAGCACCGCCGACACGACCACATAGAGTATGGTACAGATCGCCAACGATCCCAGGATGCCGATAGGCATGTCCTTCCGGGGATTCTTGGCCTCCTGCGCGGCGGTGGAAACCGCGTCGAAGCCGATGTAGGCAAAGAACACGAGCCCCGCGCCCCGCAGCACGCCCGACCAGCCGAACGTGCCCCATTCACCGGTGTTCGGCGGAATGAAGGGCTTCCCGTTGGCGGCGTTGACGTAGGCCAGGCCGACGGCCACGACCAGCAGCACGATCGTGACTTTGAGGATCACAATGAGATTGTTCACGCGGGCCGACTCGCGGATCCCGATCACCAGGATCGTCGACATCAGCGCGACGACGAACACGGCCGGCAGGTTGATGATCGCGCCGGTGAGGTTGAGGCCCGTGTGGGAACAGCCGGCCACATGGTCGGCGACCTGTGCGGTCGTACACCACTGCGTCGGCGACGCGGCGAGCGCCGGCGGGATCTGCAACCCGAACAGACCGAGCAACGACACCAGGTGGCCTGACCACCCCACCCCGACGGTGGCCGCCCCGGCCGCGTATTCGAGCACCAGGTCCCAGCCGATGATCCACGCGACGAGCTCGCCCAGGGTGGCATACGAGTAGGTGTACGCGCTGCCGGCCACGGGCACCGCGCTCGCCATCTCCGCGTAGCAAAGCCCCGCGAACGCGCACGCGATGCCGACCGGCGTCATCGAAATCGCTACGGCCGGGCCGGCGTGCAGCGCGGCGGCCTGACCCGTCAGCACGAATATCCCCGCTCCGATGATGGCGCCGATCCCGAGGGTGACGAGGTTGAGCGGGCCGAGAGCCCGCTTGAGCGACCCCTCTCCAGCCGCTTGCGCTTCGGCCCGAAGGGCGGTGATGGACTTAGTGGCCCAGAGCGACATCGCGATAGTTCCTGGCGTGAGGTACACCTCAATCTGCCAGGGAGTGACCTGCGGGGACCCGCTTGCGGGGCGAGCGGGATGATTGGCGGGTCGAGCGGGATTGGGACAGGACCACCGCAGCGTGATTCGCGGCTGTTCCACCGACCGCTCAGGTCTTCTCTTCGTACAGCCGATCCCGAAACCGCCGGCTGAGCCGCAGGCGGGCGCCGCTCGTAAGAATGACTACGCCGTCGCCGTGGAACCACGGTTGCAGCTCGCGAATGCAGTCGAGCTGCACGATATGGGAGCGGCTGATGCGGCGGAAATGGCGGCGGTCGAGCTGCGCCGCAATCCGCGACAGCGGCACGCGCACGCGGTGGGCCGCGCGACCGAGGTGCAGCCGCACGTAGTTCCCCGCCGCCTCGAACCACTCCACCTGCTCGACCCGCACGAAGAACGCCCGGTCCTGCTCGCGGACCAGGAGTCGCGTCAGCGGCGCGCCGTTAGGCGCCGCCCGCGCTACCGCGGCTCGGAAGCGCTCCGGGTCGATCGGCTTCAGCAGGTAGTCCACGGCGTCGTGCGCGAACGCCGGCACCGCGTACTGCGCGTAGGCGGTAACGAAGACGATCGCCGGCCGCCGCTCGGGCGGCAGCCCCTCGAGCAGCGTGAGGCCATCCGCGCCGGGGAGCTGCACGTCGAGGAACATCAGATCCGGCGCGAGCCGGTCGATCGCCGCCCGCGCGCTCGCCGCGTCGCCTCGCGCGCCCACGACCTTGACGTCGGGCTCGGCGCTGAGCAGGCGCCGCAGCCGCCGGGTAGCGAGCGGCTCGTCCTCCACCAGCAACGCGCGGATCACGCGACGCGCGCCTCCCGGAACGGCAGCGACAGCCGCACCACCAGTCCGCCCGGCGCGCGGTCCACGAGGTCGACGCGGTGCGCGGCGCCGTACAGCTGCGCCAGACGGGCCCGCGTATTGGCGAGGCCGATCCCCGGCCGCTGCCTCCGGCTTCCCGCCTCACCCAGGCCCGGACCGTCGTCCCAGACCTCGAGGCACAGCATGCTCGCGTCGCGCTGCCCCCGGATCCCCACCTCACCCGGCCCCGGCCGGGCCGCGACGCCGTGCCGCACGGCGTTTTCCACGAGCGGGAGCAGGATCATCGCCGGCACCCGCGCAGCGCGCAGCGTCGGCGGCGACGTCCCAGCGCACCCGCAGCCGATCCGAAAATCGCACCACCTGAATATCGAGATAGCGGTCCACCAGCTCGAGCTCACTCGCCAACGGCACCTCCGCCGCGCCGTCAGTCTCGAGGGTTCGGCGCAGCAGATCCGCGAGCCGCCCGACCATCCGCTCCGCGGCGGCCGGATCTTCATGGATCAGCTCGGCGATCGCATTGAGCGTGTTGAACAGGAAGTGAGGTCGCAGCTGCAGGGTGAGCGCCTGCAGGCGCGCTTCGGCGACCCGCGCCTCCAGCTGCGCAGCGCGCACCCGGTGCTCCTGCGCGTCCCGGTGGTAGTCGCGCGCGTGCACCAGCGCCACGATCGCCCAGTAGATCAGCAGGTTCCAGTGGTAGGACAGCGCGAAATTGTCCACCAGCTTGGGCAGCAGCGGATGCGGCTCGGCGCCCCGGAGGACGCTCTGCACCGCGGTCGCGAGAACGAGGTGTAGCAGGCCGAGGGTGAGGCTCGCCCCAAAGTGAATCGGGACCGCGCGCTCCCAGTTGATCCGGTCGATACGGAAGCGGCGTGCGAGAACGCGCACCCCGAGCGCGAGGAGACCCCAGAGATACCAGTCGGGGAGCTCGGAGCGCAGCGCCCCGCCCCAGGTCGTCGGGTGCGACGAAAACCCCGCGAGGAACAGCTGGGTCGAGAACACGAGGCCAAGCAGCGTCCAGAGCCCGAGCCAGGCGAGGCCCCGCACCCAGGTGTTCGCATCCTCACAATCTAGGGACGTCAATAAAAGGCGACGATCCTAGCCTTTCGGCGCCAGCTTCGACTTCCGTACTCCGTACGCGAAGTAGATCACGAGCCCGATCGCCAGCCAGATCAGCAACCGGGTCCAGGTGCGTCCCGGCAGCGACGCCATCAGGGCGAGCGCGGTGAGCGCGCCCATCGGGGCCACGAACCAGACCCACGGCGTCGCGAACGCGCGCGGCAGGTTGGGCTCGCGGATGCGGAGCACCAGCACCCCGGCCGAGACGATCACGAACGCGAACAAAGTCCCGATCGACACCAGGCTGCCCGCCTCGCGCACCGTGAACAGGGCTGACGGAATCATCACGGCGAGGCCTGTGATGATGGTCGTGATCCAAGGGGTTTGGAACTTGGGGTGCACCTGGTTGACGAACGGCGGCAGCAGACCATCGCGCGACATGGTCCAGAAAATCCGTGACTGCCCGAGCAGCATCACCAGGATCACGGACGAAAGCCCGGCGATCGCCCCGATCTTGATGAGCAGCGACATCCAGCCAAGCCCCGCCCGGTCGGCCGCGACCGCGATCGGATCGGGCACGTCCAGCTCGCGGTAGGGCACGATGCCGGTAGCAATCGCCGAGACCAGGATGTAGAGCACAGTGCAGATGAGCAGCGAACCGATGATGCCGACCGGCATGTCCTTCTGCGGGTTTTTCGCCTCCTGCGCGGCCGTACTCACCGCGTCGAACCCGATGTAGGCGAAGAACACGATCGCCCCGCCCTGCAGCACCCCCGACCATCCGTATTTCCCCCACTCGCCCGTCGTGTTCTCCGGAATGAAGGGCTTCCAGTTGGCCGCGACGATCGCGTGGGTCGCGCCGAAGATGAACAGCAGCACCACCGCCACTTTGATGAACACGATGACGTTGTTGACGTTCGCCGATTCCTTGATCCCGACCACGAGCAGCGTACTGACCACCGCGATGATGAACACCGCCGGGAGGTTGAAGATCGCGGTGATGGTCGAGCCGTCCGCCAGCGTGACCAGCGTCCCACGCGCCGCGGTGAGCGCGGGCGGAATGTGGATCCCGAGCTGATTCAAGAGCGACACGACGTATCCCGACCAGCCGATGGATACGGTCACGGCGCCGAGCGCGTACTCGAGGATCAGGTCCCAACCGATGATCCAGGCGAAGAACTCGCCCAGCGTCGCATAGCCGTAGGTGTAGGCGCTCCCGGCCATCGGGACGAGCGAGGCGAACTCGGCGTAGCACAGCGCCGCGAAGATGGAGGCGACTCCGGCGAACACGAACGACAGCACGACTGCCGGGCCGGCGTTCTGGGCCGCCACCGTCCCCGTCAGCACGAAGATGCCGGTCCCGATGATGGCGCCGATCCCGAGCATCGTCAGGTTGAGCGGGCCCAGCGCGCGTTTCAGGCTGTGATCGGTCTCGGCTTCCTGCTGGAGGGCGGTGACGCTTTTCCGTCGAAGGAGATCCATGCGCGCCTCGCTCACGTGGAAGAATGCGGACTGGAGACGGGCGCTAGAGTAAGGCCGTGGGTTCCGGCGTGTCAAGCACGACCGGGCTAGAGGCTGTAGTTGGGCGCTTCCCGGGTGACGACGACGTCGTGCGGGTGCGACTCGCGCAGTCCGGCCGACGTGATGCGGATGAATTCGGTTTCGCTGCGCAGGCTGGAAATGGTCTGGGCCCCGCAGTAGCCCATTCCGCTGCGCAGGCCACCGACCATCTGGAACAACACGTCCTCCACCGGCCCGCGGTACGGTACCCGTCCCTCGATCCCTTCCGGGACGAGCTTGGACGGGCTGACCTCGCCCTCCTGGAAATAACGGTCGCCCGAGCCCTCTTCCATCGCGGAGAGGCTCCCCATGCCCCGGATCACCTTGAAGCGACGGCCTTCGAGCAGGAACGACTCCCCGGGGCTCTCCTCGGTGCCGGCCAGCATCGATCCCATCATGACGCAGTCGGCGCCTGCGGCAAGCGCCTTGACGATGTCCCCCGAGTACTTGATGCCGCCGTCAGCGATGACGGGCACGTCGCCGGCCCCGCGCACCGCGTCGACGATGGCGGTGATCTGCGGGACGCCCACGCCGGTCACGACGCGGGTGGTGCAGATGGAACCCGGCCCCACGCCCACCTTCACCGCGTCGGCGCCGCGCTCCGCCAGCGCGCGCGCCCCTTCCTCGGTCGCCACATTGCCGCCCACGAGCTGCGCCTCGGGAAACCGCTCGCGCAGGCAGGCTACCGTGTCCAGCACACCCTGCGAATGGCCGTGGGCCGAGTCCACCACGATCACGTCGCACCCGGCGTCGAGCAGTGCCTTGGCCCGCGACAGGGCGTCGCCGGTGGCCCCTACCGCGGCCGCCACCCGGAGCCGCCCGTGCTGGTCCTTGTTGGCGTTCGGGTGTTGGCGACGCTTGAAGATGTCCTTGATGGTGATCAGCCCGAGGAGCACCCCCTGCTGGTCGACCACCGGGAGCTTCTCGATGCGATGTTGCCCCAGGATCTTCTCGGCCTCATCGAGCGTCGTGCCGACCGGGGCGGTGACCAAATGGTCTTTCGTCATCGCTTCGCGGATCGGGCGATCGAGCTGGCGCTCGAACTGGAGGTCGCGGTTGGTGATAATGCCGACCAGCTTGCCAGCGGAGTCGACGATCGGGACCCCGGAGATGCGGAACCGCGCCATCAGCTGGGCCGCCTCGCGTAGTGGGCGGTCGGGCCCGAGGGTGATCGGGTTGATGATCATCCCCGACTCGCTGCGCTTGACGCGATCGACCTCCGCCGCCTGGCGATCGATCGGCATGTTCTTGTGAATCACGCCGATGCCGCCGGCGCGCGCGATCGCCATGGCCATCTCGGCTTCCGTCACGGTGTCCATCGCCGCCGAGACGAGCGGGATGCTGAGCGGGATGTCGCGGGTGAACCGGCTCGTGATGTTCACATGCCGCGGGTGCACCGTGGCATGCCGCGGCACGAGCAGGACGTCGTCGAAGGTGAGGGCGGGGGTCTGGCGGAAGGATCCCATAGCGGAAGTTACGTTTGGGCGGGGGATTCCTCAACGGGGGCGCCAGCTGCCAGCCGCAGCGCGTTTTCGACCTGGCCCGCGTTCGATTGATTGCCGTGCTCGCCGAGCGTATCGTGATGGTGGCGGTATGCCTGTGACCGCCAAGCTTTCCCGGAAGTTCTATGTGCGCTTCGGCGACGAGCTGACGAACGAGCTCGTGGAGTGGTTCAATCTGGTGGATGCCACGTACCGGTCGGACCTACGCGAGCTGAACGAGCTGAACTTCGCGCGCTTTGACGCCAAGCTCAAGCAGCGGATCGCCCGGCTCGACGCAAGGATTGACGTGCTCGAGGCAAGGTTCGAGCAGCGCCTCGCCGAGCTGGAGGCACGCCTAACGCGGCGCCTGTTCGGATTCTGGATCGCCCAAGCGGCCACCACGGCCGGACTGGTGTTCGGCGTGGTGAAGCTGCTCCAGCCGTAGCTTCCCTCAGAGTCTCGGCTCCGCCCGCAGTCGCGACAGGCCTTCCCGCGCCTCGGTCACGTAGGATTGCAGCTCCAGGTCCGCGTGGCGCCAGGTGTCGACGACGAACTGATACCACCGGACCGCCGTGTCGCGATCCCCCAGCCGCTCGGCGATGCGGGCGCGCTCCAGCCGCGCGATGACGAAGAAGGGGCTGGGGCAAATCCACAGCCACTGATCGAGGATTTCGCCGGCCTGTCGGTCTTCGCCCCGCGCCGTGAGCAGTCGGGTGAGGGTGAGCTTTTCGAGCGAGCAGTCGAGCCAGGCACAGCTGCTGTCGGGCAGGACATCGAACCCTCGCCGCGCGCCGATGGAATCACCTCTCAGCAGCGTCAGGTACGCCGCGGCCGCCCCCTGCAGGTAGCGGGCGCGCAGGCGGACCCTGGGGCTCGTCGCGGTACTGGCGACGCGGCCGTTCCGCTCGCCGATCCGCTTCAGGACGGTGGAATCCCGTCGGGCGAACCACCAGGCGAGCCAGTGGGGCGGCGCCGACCTGTCATGCGGCGATGCCAGCAACTCCGCCTCGGAGCCGGCAATGCGTGCGACCACGCTGTCCGCGGGACCGGCGTTCAGCAACGCCAGATCCCGGAGCGGGTTCAAGAACCACTGCCACCAATTCGGACTGGGGTTGGAGATCAGCGGGCGGTACACCTGGTACGCTTCGCGTGCATGACCGCGGTACAGGAGGAACTTCGCGAGGTACTGCGGCCAGACCAGCGTATCGGCCCACGCGGGAGTGAGTCCGGCCACGCCGCGGCGACCTTGGGGCAGCGCCCGAAACATCTGGATCGTCCGCTCTTCGGAATCGGGCCACGCTGAAATATTGGTCGCAGCAAAGAACAGCGGTCCGACCGCGATCGTGTCGAGCAGCCGTCGCATCTCCGGACTTGAGGAGCGCACCGGATCGAGTAACAAGGCTGCCAGGCGCAGCGCGCCGACGTGTTCCTCTCCTGACGTGCGGATCAGATAGGACAGTGCATAGCGTCGGGCCAAGTCCGGTTGACCCTTCCGCAAGGCGAGCTCTAAAACATGTTCGTACGCAGGCGTAAATCCCGGATCCAGGGCAATCGCGGTCGCGAATGCGCTGAGGATTTCGGGCGGCGTGGCGAACGGCTGGAACGGTGCGGCCGCATGGTAGCGGGCCTCCCCGACCGCCTGCCACACCTCGGGGTCGCCCGGAAAGCGACGCGCCGCTTCGTTCAGCGTCGCGAACAACCGCGCACGCAGCATGGTCTGGTCGGATTCAGGGACTGAATCTGCGTAGAGGAGTGCGTAGTAACATGAGTCCGCCGCAATCAGGAGACTGTCCCTGACCGTGAGCCCGAGGTTCAGGCTCGCCGCCTTGAACGCGTACACGTCCGCTCCCTCGAAAGCCCCGCTCGTCGGCGGCCCCCAGCCCAGTACCAGCGCCATGCGGCGGTATGCCAACGCAAAAGAGCTGTCGAGCGCCGCGGCGCGGGCGTGGTGCGCCAGTGCGGCGTCGTACTGGCCACGCCGATAGAACTGCTCGCCGCGCAAGAATTCCTTGAGCGCCGGCAATGAGGCCCAGCTGAACGGAGCGTTGCGGACGGCCGCGACAGGTCGCGTGCGCCCCAGCTCCCGCAACAGCGCCACGGCCAGCGAATCGGCGACCCGGTCGATGGCCAGAGTGTCGCCGGGGACGTCGACCTCTGCCTGCGACTGGCCGTCGGCGACGTCGAGCAGCGTCGCTCGCAGCCGGACGGAGTCGAGTCCGCCCCGCACCAGCGACCCGAAGACCACCAGTCGGGCGCCCGTCCGTCTGCCCAGGTCGCGGGCCGAGGCGGGATCCGCCGGACCGCTCCAGCCGCGCAGAAAGACCGAAGGCGACACGGTCCGCAGCTCGCCGGCGCCGTCCAGACTGCGCGAGAGATACTCGACCAGCCCCTCGCTCCATAAGCTGAGGCCGGCGCCGCGAACGTCGAACGGGGCAACGGCCAGGAGGTCCGAGTCGAGCGAGCCCGCCGTCCTCGAGCGTGAAACGAACAGCGTTCCGCCCACCCCAGCGACCGCGAGAGCTACCGCGCCAATGGCCCACCCCACCCACCGCCTTCCCACCACGACCGGCGCAAGTTCGGTGTCGCGGCGGCCCAAGGCCTCGGCGAACCGCGTCGCCG
>JBOHSO010000301.1:0-3670 GCA_050921685.1 Gemmatimonadales bacterium | reverse complement strand
TCTCCTGGCCCCGCGCGCGCGCGACGTGGGTCTACCGGCCCTTGAGGATGCCGAGGAGCCTGCCGAGCGGATCGTAGTAGCGGTCCACTGCACGCTCCTTCAGCGGGATGATGGCGTTGTCCGTGATGGTGATCCCTTCGGGGCACACCGCGGTGCAGCACTTGGTGATGTTGCAGTAGCCGATGCCGTGCGCCGCCCGCAGCTCCTCGCGCCGATCGGCCACGTCGAGCGGATGCATCTCGAGCGCCGCGGCGTGCACCAGGAAGGTCGGTCCGATGAAGCGGTCGTGCAGCCGGTGCTCCCGCAGCACGTGGCAGACGTCCTGGCACAGGAAACACTCGATGCACTTGCGGAATTCCATCACCCGGTCCACGTCGCCCTGATCCATGCGCCACGTGCCGTCCGGCGCGTCGGGCGGGCGCGGCGTGAACGGGGTGATCGTCCGCTTCACCCGGTAATTCCAGGAGACGTCGGTCACGAGATCCCGGACCAGGGGGAACGCCTTCATCGGCTCGATGGTCACGGGCCGCTCGAGCGGCAGGTCCGCGATCCGGGTCATGCACATCAGTTTCGGCGCCCCGTTCACCTCGGCCGAGCAGGAGCCGCAGCGGCCCGCCTTGCAGTTCCAGCGGACCGCGAGGTCGGACGCCTGCTCGGCCTGGATCTGGTGCACGGCGTCGAGCACTACCATCCCCGCGCCGACTTCCACCGGGTAGTCGCGGAACCCGCCGCCGGCGCGGTCGCCGCGCCAGATGCGGAACGTGGCTTCCGCCATTATTTCAGCTCCTCGATGATGCGCTGCAGCTCGGGCGGCGGGGGCGCCACCGGCAGGCGCGACAACGCCATCCGGCCGTCGGCACCCTTTTTCACGACGATGCGCGTCTTGGCAAGCGCGTCGTCCTTGCCGGAGTAGTCGGCGCGGAAGTGCGCCCCGCGACTCTCCCGGCGCTCCAGCGCCGAGCGCGTCACGGCTTCGCTCACCGTGAGCAGGCTGTCGAGGTCGAGTGCCGTGTGCCAGCCCGGGTTGAACTCGCGGTTCCCGGTGACCGCGACGCGCTCGGCGCGCGAGCGCAACCGGGCGATCGCCTCGAGCGCGCGCTCCATCTCCGCCCCCGCCCGCACGATCCCCACGAGGTCCTGCATCAGCTCCTGGATCTCGTGCTGCAGCTGATACGGTCCTCCCGCCCCGTCGCTCGTCCCATGGCGCTCGAGCGGCGCGAGCGCGCGCCGGCCCGCGGCCTCGACCCGGCCGGCGTCGATCTGCCCCGCCTCATGCTCCCGGGCGAACCGGGCGGCGAACTCTCCCGCCCGCTTGCCGAACACCAGGAGGTCCGACAGCGAATTGCCGCCCAGCCGGTTCGCGCCGTGCAGCCCCGCCGCGCACTCGCCCGCGGCGAACAGCCCCGGCACCGTCGACATTTGCGTTTCGGCATCGACCCGCACGCCGCCCATCATGTAATGCGTCGTCGGGCCGACCTCCATCGGCTCCCGCGTGATGTCCACTCCGGCGAGCTCCATGAACTGATGATACATTCCCGGCAGCTTGCGCTTGATGTGCTCCTCGGCATTGGGAAGCTTCCGCTTGATCCAGGCGATGTCGAGGAACACCCCGCCGTGCGCGCTGCCCCGCCCTTCCCTGATCTCCCGCACGATGCAGCGCGCCACGTGGTCCCGAGTGAGCAGGTCGGGCGGACGCCGCGCGGACTTGTCGCCCTGGGTGTAGCGCCACCCCTCTTCTTCACTGTCGGCCGTCTGGTTCTTGTAGGCGGGTGGGATGTCGTCGAACATGAAGCGGCGGCCGTCCTTGTTGAGCAGGACCCCGCCCTCACCCCGCACGCCCTCGGTCACGAGGATCCCACGCACCGAGGGCGGCCACACCATCCCGGTGGGGTGAAACTGCACGAACTCCATGTCCACCAGCTCCGCACCCGCGTCGTAAGCGAGCGCCTGCCCGTCACCGGTGTACTCCCAGCTGTTGCTCGTGATCCGGTAGGCGCGCCCGATTCCGCCGGTCGCGAGGATCACAGCCTTGGCCCGGAACACCCGGAACCGCCCCCGCTCGCGGTCGTACCCGAACGCCCCCACCACACGGTCGCCGTCGGTGAGCAGGGTGACGATCGTGCACTCCATGTGGAAGTCGATGCCCTGGTGGACGCCGTGGTCCTGCAGCGTGCGGATCATCTCGAGCCCGGTGCGGTCGCCCACGTGCGCGAGCCGTGGATAGGCGTGGCCGCCGAAATTGCGCTGCAGAATGCGGCCGTCGGCCGTGCGGTCGAACAGCGCGCCCCACGCCTCGAGCTCGCGCACCCGGTCGGGCGCTTCCCGGGCGTGCAGCTCCGCCATGCGCCAGTCGTTCAGGTACTGGCCGCCGCGCATCGTATCGGCGAAGTGGACTTGCCAGCTGTCGCGATCGTCCACGTTGGCCAGCGCCGCTGCGACCCCGCCCTCGGCCATCACCGTGTGGGCCTTGCCCAGCAGCGACTTGCACACCACTCCCACGGTCACACCCCCGGCCGACGCGGCGATCGCGGCGCGCAGCCCGGCGCCGCCCGCGCCGATCACCAGGACGTCGTGCTCGAACGTCTCGGGTGCCACACTCACAGCAGACGCAGGTCCGTCCAGACGCCCATGGCGCAGAGCCGGACGTACACGTCCGAGAACGCGACCCAGACGAGGCTCATCCAGGCCCAGCGCATGTGCTGCCGGTTCAGGCAGCTCACGCAGGCGTAGGTCCGGCGACGCACGGGAGCGCCGGAGAGCCGGTCGAGGTAGCCGCCGACGAGATGGCGCAGCGAGTGGCAGCCCAGCGTGTAGCCGCCCAGCAGTACGACGTTGACCGCGAGCACGAGCGTCCCGACACCGATGCCGAAGCGGGTGGCGCCCGTCGCCGGCTGCACGAACCACAACGCCTGCCAGACGTCGTGTGCCAGGATCAGGAGGAACGCGAGGGCGAGATAGAGGAAATAGCGGTGCACGTTCTGCAGCACGAGCGGCAATGATCGCTCGCCGCGGTAGGTGGCGCGCGGCTCGCCTACGGCGCATGCGGGGGGATCAGCCCAGAACGCCTGGTAGTAGGCGCCGCGGTAGTAATAGCAGGTCAGCCGGAACCCGGCGGGGGCCCAGAGAATCAGCAGCGCGGGGGACCACGGGAGCCAGCCCGGCCACCACCCGGGGCGCGGCCCGAACCAGCTCGCGGTCGAGCCGAACAGCTCGGGCGAGTACAACGGCGAGAGGTAGGGCCCAAAGCGGTACTGGTCGCCCTGAAACGCGGCCCAGGTCGCGTAGACGACGAAGCCGGCGAGCACGACGAACACGACGGCCGGCGCAAGCCACCAGCGGTCGGGGCGCATCGTGCTCCCGAGGCCGCGCCGCGTCAGTGGTACACTGGCCTGGGTCATGGGCGAAACAATACGTTGAAGGTTCGGACGACGCTATCTTCTCCCGCATGCCCGACGCCATTTCTCACGTCTCCGACACCGCTCACTGGGTGGCGACCTACCGCGCCATGGAGTCCGAGCGTCCCGACGCGCTGTTCCGCGACCCCTACGCGCGCCGGCTCGCGGGTCCGCGCGGCGAAGCGATCGTCAACGCGCTGCCCAAGGCGAAAGCGTTCGCGTGGCCGATGATCGTCCGCACCGCGGTGATGGATGAGATCATTCTGCGCCTCATC
>JBOHSO010000300.1:0-5218 GCA_050921685.1 Gemmatimonadales bacterium | reverse complement strand
CCTCACGACCATCTTCATCGAAGAGCAGCAGAAGCGGCGCGGCCGCTTCGCGACACGGGCCACGGGCACCGGGCGCACCACCGTCACCGCCGAGCGATTCCTCGCCCGCAAACGAGACGCCTGGGAGGCGTTCCGCGCCAGCGCGCAGCGTCTGGAGAAGGGCGGACTCTCCCGGCTCCCCGCCGCCGAAATCCCGGGCTTCGCCGCCCGCTACCGCGAGGTGGCGGCCGACCTCGCCCGCGCTCGCACCTACGGCGTCGACCCGCAGGTGGTGGCGTACCTCGAGCGGTTGGTGGGAGCCGGGCACAACGTCCTGTACCAGGCGCGCACGGTCCGGCGTGCGCCGTTCGCCCGCTACGTCCTGAACGATTTCCCGGCAGCGGTCGTACAATCGTGGCGCCCGGTGCTGGCCTCGTGCCTGCTGTTCATGGTCCCCGCGGTGGTGGGCTTCGTGATGTTGCGGGAGCGCCCGCAGCTGGCCGAGGAAATCGTGTCACCGGTCATGGTCAGCCGTGCGGAGCAGGCGGCGGAACGACAGGCCGAGGGGCTGGGCTACGCGCAAGCCGAAACCGGCGAACGGCCGGTCATCGCGGCGGCGATCATCTCGAACAACATCCGCGTGTGCATCCTCGCGTTCGCCGGCGGGATGCTGGGCGGGGTCCTCACGGTATTCGCGCTGGTGTACAACGGCCTCGCCATCGGGACGGGGTTCGGCGTGTTCGCGAACTACGGCGCCGCCGGGTACCTGGGGACGTTTGTCGCCGGGCACGGCGTGCTGGAGCTCACGGCGATTTTCATCTCGGGCGGCGCGGGCTTCCGGCTGGCCCACGCGCTGATCGCCCCCGGTGACCGCACGCGGCTCGACGCCCTCGTCGTGGACGGCCGGATTGCGATGCGGATGTTGGGCGCCGTGGTGTTCCTGCTCGCGATCGCGGGCTCGATCGAGGGACTCCTCTCGGCCAGCGATGCCCCGGCGGCGTGGAAAGTCACCGCCAGCGTGGCCTCCGCGGTGTTTCTCGGACTCTACTTTCTCAACGGCTACCGGTGTTGGACAGGCGAGACCCGAGGCGGCCTCCCCGACGCCAGAACGACCGCCGCGTCGGGGGCCAGCACCACCGTGAGTGGCGGATGACCCGATGGTGGGGCCGCCACCACCGTGCTGGAGGGCTGTACCGCTGACGGTGCCGCCGGCTCACCGCCGGTCGGAACCCTCGGGCGGGCTAGAGGAGCGAGCGATACAGGTCGCGCAAGTGGTGGTCTCGCAGGTCCCGGACCGAGAGCCACAGGTCCTGTTCGGAGACCGCGCAGAAAATCTCGGCCGTCGCGCGCTCATGTTCGGTCTCCTCGGCGCCGAATAGAATCCGGCCGCGCCATACCCCATCCTCGGCGCGCCGCACGGTGAGCCGTACGACGACACTCTGTCCTTCAAAGCGTATGGGGGGGAGATCGTGAACAACTGCTTCGCGTGGGGCCGGGACTGGGTAGCGTGCCGGTTGTGCGGACATGCCGATCCAGGGGCTGGTTTGGGACAAGATGATAGGGGAGCCGCAGTTACGCAATAGCAGCATGCCCCGCGCACGGCTTACGGCGGGGAGGGGATCGGGGAGGCGAACGGCACCGGCGCAAACACGAGGATCAGCAGCACCAACCCTACCCAGGCGAGCCACCGGCGGGCTGCCGGGAGCGGTCGATAGGCATCCAGGACAGTCGGGTGATCGAGCCGCCCCCGCGACATCACCAGCACGAGGCCGGCCCAGATGTACCAGCCGGCCCACCAGTGCCCGAGACCGAGCACCACGAGCCAAAAGGCGAGCGCGGCCCGGCGGTGCAGCCGCGGTTTGGTCGCGTACAGCACGTGCCCGCCGTCGAGCTGCGCCATCGGCATCAGGTTGATCATGGTCACGAACATCCCGACAAAGCCGGCGAAAGCGATCGGATGCAGCAAGACGGGGGTGTTGCCGTGCACGAGCCAGCGTAGCGCCAGTGTGATCGGCGAGTCGCCCAGCGGCCATCGCTCCCCGCCGGCCCAGAGCACCATCCCGCTCGTGACCGGGGAAGCCGGAAGCGGATGCGACAGGTACAACCCGGCGAACAAGACCGGGACGGCCACCGCGAATCCCGCGATGGGACCCGCGAGCCCGACGTCGAACAGCTGGCGCCGGTCCGACAGCACGGTGCGCAGGCGGATGAACGCCCCAAGCGTGCCGACGAGCGCCCACACCGGGAGCGGGATGAAATACGGCGGCGAAACGTCGAGTTGGTAGTGCCGCGCCATGACGTAGTGACCGAGCTCATGCGCCAGCAGGATCCCGAGCAACGGGAGGGCGAACACCACGCCGGCCGCCCAGGCGCGCCAGAATTCCGGGTGGACCACCCCGCGGACCAGGTCGAGCGGGCTGGTGAGCGGGGCCAGGGATCCGGCCAGCGTGGCGCCGGCCAGCGTCGTGGTGAACAGCGTCGCAACGAACAGGGCGATGTGGAGCCACCAGCGCTCCGCCCGAACTGACCGGCGCCGGGTCAGGACCAGCCAGCGGCCCCCGGGCTCGTCCGACCAGTAATGGGAGCCGTCCCAGTGACGCAGGGCCTGGACGAGCTCCTGGGAGGGCCCAGCGTGGGTCGGATGTACAAGCGCATCAACGACTTCGCGATCCTTGAGGGCCGTCGTCCGCCACGCCACGAAATAAGGGGTCAGGTCCATGGGCGGTCTTGACTAGAGGGGACAGCGCACCCTATGATAGCCACTGCACACCGGCACAATCCCAAAGCTTCCATAGATCAACCCGTTCACCACCCTGCCACGGGTCTCGCTCGTCGCCGTAGCCAAACGGAGTCTCTGCACACGTGGATATCGCTGAGTTGAAAAGGAAGTCCGTCGCGGAACTACACGCGATGGCCGAGAGCCTCAACATCACCAACTACTCGGGGCTCCGCAAGCAGGATCTGATCTTCCGCATCGAGCAGTCGCTGCTGGACACCGACACGGTGCTGCGCGGCGAGGGCGTGCTGGAGATCCTCCCCGAGGGGTACGGCTTCCTGCGCAGCCCCGACTGGAACTACCTCTACGGGCCCGACGACATCTACGTCTCGCCCAGCCAGATCAAGCGCTTCGACCTGCGCACCGGCGACACGATTCTCGGCCAGGTGCGGCCGCCCAAGGAGGGCGAGCGCTATCTGGCCCTGCTCAAGGTCGAAACGGTCAACGGCGAGGAGCCGGAGAAGGCGAAGCATCGCGTCGCGTTCGACAACCTCCGCCCGCGCTACCCCGAGGAGCGCATCCGGCTGGAGCGCAAGGACGCCGACCTGTCGATGCGGGTGATGGACATCCTCTGCCCCATCGGCAAAGGGCAGCGCGGCCTGATCGTCTCGCCGCCCAAGGCCGGGAAGACCATCCTGATGCAGAAGCTCGCCAATTCCATCATCGAGAACCATCCCGAGATCTACCTCATCGTTCTCCTGATCGACGAGCGGCCCGAAGAAGTGACCGACATGGAGGAGAACGTGAAGAGCGCCGAGGTGATCTCCTCGACGTTCGACGAGCCGGCCGACCGCCACGTGCAGGTTGCCGACATGGTGATCGAGAAGGCGAAGCGGATGGTGGAGCACGGGAAGGACGTCGTCATTCTGCTCGATTCCATCACCCGGCTCGGTCGCGCCCACAACGTGGTGGTTCCGCATTCCGGCAAGATCCTCTCGGGCGGCGTGGACGCCAACGCGCTGCAGAAGCCGAAGCGGTTCTTCGGCGCCGCCCGGAACATCGAGGGTGGCGGCTCGCTCACCATCATCGCGACCGCGCTGATCGACACCGGATCCCGGATGGACGAGGTCATCTTCGAGGAGTTCAAAGGCACCGGCAACATGGAGGTCGTGCTCGACCGCCGCATCGCCGACCGCCGCGTCTACCCCGCGATCGACGTGCAGCGCTCGTCCACCCGCAAGGAAGAGCTGCTGCTCGCCAAGGAAGAGCTCAACAAGGTGTATTTGTTGCGGAACTTCCTCTCCGACATGCCGCCGGTCGAGGCGATCGAGTTCCTGCTCGAGCGCATGAAACGCACGAAATCGAACCAGGAGTTCTTCGCGACCATGTCGCAAGGATGACGGGGGGAGGGCGGCTGCTGGGGGTGGACTGGGGCGAGCGTCGCATCGGCCTCGCCCTGTCCGACGAATCCCGGACCATCGCGCAGCCGCTCGCCACCCTTACCCGTCGCACCGGCAGGCGTTTCCCCATGACCCAGCTGCTCGCTCACATGAACGCCCAGCACGTGGTGGGCGTCGTCGTTGGTTTGCCGCTCGACGCTGAAGGCGCGGAAGGTCCTGCCGCCCACTCGGCGCGCACGTTGGCCGAGGACATCCGGCGCCGGTCCGGGCAACCCGTGGAGCTGTGGGACGAGCGCTTCACGACGGCGCGGGCGCGGCAGGCGGTCCGGGAGATGGCCGGCACCGCGCGCCAGCGTCCGGCGGACGTAGACGCGCTGGCCGCCACCCTGCTGCTGCAACACTATCTCGATGCGAAACGGGGCTCCGGAGTATGAGATGGCGGATAGCAATCCGCATTCTTTTGCTCAGCGCGTTGGCGTGCGGCCCGGGCAGCTCCGCCTCGTGTGTCGCCGGCGACCCGGCGTGCGTCGTCGTGACCATCCCTCGCGGCGCGACCCTCAGCGACGCGGTCGATTCGCTGGCGTCGCGCGGGCTGGTGAGGGCGCGCGCGTCGTTCGCCGTGTACGCCCGGCTGCGCGGTCTCGCGTCCGCGCTGAAGAGCGGCGTGTACGCGCTCCCGCGCGACGCCGGATGGGGGGAAATCGTGCGCACCCTGAAGCGCGGGCGGGGGACCATGGTGCGCTTCACGGTGCGCGAGGGGCTGATGCTGACCGAGATCGCCGACCTGGCGGCGCGGCAGCTCGGCGTGCCGCGCGACTCGTTTCGCGCCGCCGCCGAAGATCCCCTGCTGCTGCGCGACCTCGGCCTCAGCGCGTACGCATCCAGCGCCGAGGGCTATCTCTATCCCACGACCTACACCATGCGGCTGAACCCAACGGGACGCGAGCTGGTGCGATTGATGACCGATCAGTTCCGTGCCCTCTGGTCACGCGCTTGGCAGGCGCGCCTCGACACGCTGCGCATGTCGCGACACGAGCTCGTGACGCTGGCGTCGATCATCCAGTCGGAGGTCCGGTACGCGCCCGACCGCGACTACGTCTCGGCGGTGTATCACAACCGGCTC
>JBOHSO010000299.1:0-9201 GCA_050921685.1 Gemmatimonadales bacterium | reverse complement strand
CGCGCCCGGGCGAGACGCGCTGGCGCTACGGGTACGCGGTCGCGGAGACCGACGCGATCCTGGCCGCGTTCGCGCACGACAACACGACCCTCGGCACCAACTCCGAGACGCACACGCTCGCGGTGGAAGCGGTCCCCATCGCCGGGATGGTCCTCAACGGCACCTGGTATGTCTACCGCCCGCACCAGGTGGCGCCCGGGGCGCGCCGGCAGTACCAGACTCGGCTGCGGCTCAACGCATTGGTGACGTTCTGAGAGCGCTCGCCTTCGTCGGGCTCTCGGCGCTCGTCCTCTCGGCCTGGACGGGATTGCCGAATCTCCAACAAGCCCCCGCGCCCGAGGTCGTCGTCTACGCCACCGACCTGCCTGGGAGCGCGCTCTCCGAGTTCGCCTTCTGGAACGATCCGGGATCGCCCGGGGGGAAGCTCGTCGGCACGCCCAACACCGGGGGCCACCTGGATCCTCCGCCCGAGAATGACCCCCATGTGACCTTCAAGGTGAGGGTGCGCAGCGGCGTCCCCTACCGCTGCTGGATTCACATGAAAGTGGGGGCCCCGAAGGGCGAAGCGCTGGCGAACATGCTCTGGGTACAATTCTCCGACGCGTTCGACCGGGCGGGCAGAGTGGTATTGCGGCCGCGCACCGGGAGTTACCTCACCGCGCGGGGGCCGACGCGGCAGGGCTGGACGTGGGTCGGGTGCGATGGGCCCGAGCCGCTGATCTACTTCCGGACCGGCGGCGATATTACCGTACGGTTGCAAGCGGGGATGGAAGGAGTCGGGTTCGACCAGGTGGTGCTGAGTCCCGCCAAGTACCTGTCGCAGCCACCCGCCGAGCCGGTGGTTAAGAAACAATAACTGAGGACAGACAATGACCGACGCTCCCGCTGGATGGAATGCCGTGGCCTTCCGCGCCGTGACGACGGCAGTGATCGCGTTCGTGGTGCTACAGGCGAAGGAGATGTTCGACGCCGGCAGATTCGACACGCCGGCCACCGCGATGGACGCGGTCCTAGTCGGCGCCGGCGTCTTCCTGTTGAACGCCATCCTGAAAATGGTGAAATCCTAGAAATGCCGAACGGAAAACTGATTCTTGCCGGGGTGACGCTGGTGGTTTCGCTTGGCCTGGCGCCCCCGACCGCGCCGTTTGCCGTGGCGAGTATTCGCCTCGAGCAGAATGCCACCGATGGGGATTTCGAGGTCGTGGTCGAGGCCAAGGGCGGCGAAGACGGGCTCACGCGACTCACCGTGGTGGCTCCCGATGGTCGCACCGTCGTCGATCTCACGGCTCCCGATGCTTCCACGCTGGGGGTAAGGCAGTTCCGGTTCGAGTCCCCGGAGCCGAGTAATGCGGCAAAGCTGAAAGCCGCTTACCCGGCGGGGGTGTACACCTTCTCCGGATCGACCGCCGGCGGCGTCAAACTGAGCGGCACGGCGACGCTGAGTCACGCGTTGCCCGCCCCAGCGTCCGTCATTCGGCCCGCGGCCGATGCCCGGGACGTCGCCATCCGGGACGTCGGGATCAGCTGGACCCCGGTCACGAATCTGGCCGCTTACATCGTCTATGTCGAAAACCATGAGCTCGATGTCGAGATCACGGCCCGGCTGCCGGCGACCGCGGCCTCGTTTGCCGTGCCCAACGGCTTCCTGGTCCCCGGGAAGGAGTACACGCTCGGAATCGGCACCGTGACCCGAGACGGGAACATGTCGTTCGTCGAGACGGCGTTTACGACCGCGTGGAAGGAGTAAGGCCATGAATCGACCGACACTCGCCGTGGGTTCCGCGGCGCTCGCCATCGCGCTCGCCGTCGTCCCATCCGGCCGCTCGCTCGAGGCGCAGGAGCTGCCGGCGTACCTGCGCGACCGCGGCACCGGGGTGCGCACGTCGTTGCTGGGCAGCTACGTGCGTCAGGGCGAGCTGCTGGTGTATCCGTTCTTCGAGTATTACTCGGACCGGAACCTCGAGTACAAGCCGAGTGAGCTGGGGTACGGTCTGAACAAGGATTTCCGCGGGCGCTACCGCGCGTCCGAGGGGATCCTCTTCTTCGGTTACGGCCTCACCCACGATATCGCCCTCGAGTTCGAGGCGGCCGTCATCTCGGCCGACCTGCGGAAATCTCCGACCGACACGGCCACGGTCCCGGCCCGGGTGCGGGAATCCGGGCTGGGTGACGTGGAAGGCCAAATCCGCTGGCGCTTTCAACGCGAGACCGAAACCCGTCCGGAGTTCTTCACCTATTTCGGAACGGTGCTCCCGCTGCAGAAGTCCCGGAAGATCATCGGGACCCAGTACTGGGAGCACTTCTTCGGGATCGGCCTGGTCAGGGGGTTCCGCTGGGGCACACTGACAGTGCGCACAGCGGCGGGATACGATCACGGCACGAAGCAGTTCGACGCCGGCGAGTACGCCATCGAGTGGCTGCGACGGCTCTCGCCCGCGTGGAAGGTCGTCGCGGCCATCGAGGGCAATCAGATCGACGAAGTGTCGTTCCTCACGGAGGTCCAGTGGTTCATCAACCGGCACGCCGTCATCAAGATCAACAATGGCCTGGGCCTCACCCCGAACGCGACCGACTTCGCTCCTGAAGTCGGCATCATGTTTTCGTTCTAACCGGATACCGCATATGCGGCCCCAAACACTACTCCGTATCGGTTTCTGTCTCGCCGTCTCCTGCCTCGCGGCAGGCGGCGCCCGCGCGCAAAGCACGGCGGCCCAGCTCCTGTTCACGGTGCAGCCGAGCACGACGACCGCCCAAGCAATCATCAGTCCGGCCGTGCGGGTGACGGCGCGGGATAGCGCAGGCCAGCCGGCGACGAGCTTCACCGGGAGAGTGACGCTGACGATCACGGCGGGGACCGGCGCCAGCGGGGCGATGCTGTTCGGCAACACGACCGTGTCGGCGGTGGCCGGCGTCGCCACGTTTCCCAACCTCGCCATCGACGACGAGGGCGTCGGCTACATGCTCACGGCCCGGGCCCAGGGTCTCGCGGGGGCCACGAGCGCTCCGTTCGACGTCAGCCCTGACGTGCGCGGCATCGAGCTGGTGTTCACCGTCCAGCCGAGCGCGGCGGCCGAAGAAGCGCCGATCCGTCCGGCCGTGCAGCTGACGGCGCGTGAGTCCTCGGGTCGGACGGCGACGCGATTCACGGGCAAGGTGACGCTGTCGATCACCCCGGGGACCGTTGACAGCGAAGCCACGCTCTCCGGAACGACCACGGTCGCCGCGGTGGCCGGAGTCGCCACGTTCTCCACCCTCAGCATCGACAACGCGGGGGATGGATACATCCTCTCGGCGGCGAGCAAGGGTCTCGCCGGGACGACGAGCGCCCCGTTCGACGTCACCGGCGCCGTCGCCGCGCCCCCAGCGTCTCCACCCGCCGCCGCGAACGCTCGACCGGCGCCTCCCCCGGTGGCCCCCGCACCGGTGCCCACTCCAGCGACCGATGAGCCGGCGACCGCACCGGCGCCCGCCGCCGACGAAACCGAGCCGGCCGCGCCCGCCGCTACCCAGAGGCTGCGCGCCGGGATCCGGACCGCAGCGTCCGGGTCCACCCTGAAACTGGACGGCAGGCTCGACGAGCCCGCCTGGCGCACCGTCGATTCCATCGGGAACCTCGTCACAGTCGAGCCCGAAGAAGGCGGCCGGCCGGCCGGACAGACGATCGTCAAGATCCTGACCAGCCCGAGCGAGCTGATCATCGGGGTGCTGTGCCGCGATCCCAACCCCCGGGGCATCGTCTCCTTCTCCAAGGCGCGCGACGCCGATCTCGAGGCGGAAGATCACGTGTTGATCGTCCTGGATCCGTTCCGGGATGGTCGCAGCGGCTACGTGTTCGCCGTCAATCCGAGTGGGGCCCGGTTCGACGGTCTGGTGTCGGCGAAGGGGTCGGACGTCAACAGCGATTGGGACGCGGTGTGGGAGGCCCGCACGGCGCGGGACGCCCGGGGGTGGAGTGCGGAGATCCGGATTCCGATCCGCAGCTTGAGCTACAAGAAGGGGCTGACCGCGTGGGGCTTCAACGTGCAACGGCGCGTCCAACGATTGCAGGAGACCAGTCGCTGGTCCGGGGCGAGCCAGGACCATGAGGTGTACCAAACCAGCCTCGCCGGGGTGCTGGACAATCTTCCCGACTTCAATTTCGGCTTGGGGACGAGTGTCCGCCCGGCGCTCGTGTTCGATGACAGCCGGCCGGCCCCGGGCGCGGCCAGAGAGCGGACCGGGGACTTCAGCCTCGATGTCACCCAGAAGCTCGGGCCGAACCTGCTGGCCTCGGCGACCGTCAATACCGACTTCGCCGAGACTGAAGCGGATGCCCGCCAGACCAACCTGACGCGATTCGACCTGTTTTTCCCGGAGAAGCGGACGTTCTTCCTCGAAGGCGCGGACATCTTCGAGTTCGGGCTGGGCTTGGACGAGGAGATCCTCGTCCCGTTCCACAGCCGCCGCATCGGCGTCGTGGGCGATGAAGAGGACCTGGTCCAGATCCCACTCGTCGTCGGGGGCAAGGTGAACGGGCGAGTGGGCAACACCAACCTCGCGGCGCTGGCGGTGCGCACGGACAGCCAGGACAGCGTCGAGGCGGCGACGATGGGTGCGCTGCGGGTGTCCCAAAACGTGTTGGACGAATCCACGGTGGGCGTGTTGGCCACCTATGGGGATCCGGGTGGGGAGACCGACAGCTGGATGGCCGGCGCGGATTTCACCTTCCGCACGACGGAGTTCCTGGGCGACAAGACTCTGCTCGCCGGGGTCTGGGGTCTGGCCAACGGCCGCCCCGACCTGGTCGGCGAGAAGTACGCGGCTGGAGGCAGGATCGAATACCCCAGCGACCGCTTGGACGTGTCGATCACCTATGCCCGGATCGGCGAGGGGTTCCAACCGTCACTCGGTTTCGTGCCGCGTCCCGGACAAGTGTTCGAGATCGGTGTGGAGTACGGTCCGCGACCCGAATGGTCGCTGGTCCGGCAGATGTTCTTCGCTTCGCAGTTTCACGTCGTGCTGGGGCTGGACCACCAGTGGGAGAGCTATCGTTGGCCCATTCGGCCGATCGACTGGAAGTTCGAGAGCGGCGACCGCGTCCGGTTCTTGATGGTCCCCACCGGTGAGCGGTTGGCAGATCCGTTCGAGATCGCCGACGGTGTCATCATCCCCGTCGGTACGTTCCGATGGATTCGCTACAACCTCGACGTCTTTCTTGCCGATAAGCGCAAGATCAGCGGCCTGGTCAGCACTTCCCTGGGCGGCTTCTATCTGGGCACGCTCAGTACGGTCGGCCTGCAGCTGGCGATCAAGCCGTGGCCTGTGTTTACGCTGGAGCTGAGCGGGGAGCGGAACCAGGCCAAGATGCCGCAAGGCGACTTCACGACAGAGCTGTACGCCGGCCGGCTCGATTTCAAGTTTACGTCCGACTTCCAGGTGAGCAGCGTTCTGCAGTACGACAACGAAAGCCGCAACTTCGGCACCAACACGCGACTACGCTGGACCTTCGATCCCCTCGGCGATCTGTTCCTCGTGTTCAATCACAACCTGCTGCGCAACGACGTCGACCGCTTCACGTTCGAGTCCAACCAGCTGCTGGTGAAGCTGCAGTACGCTTTGCGCCGGTAGCGAGGAGAGCCGGGCAATGCACGCGAGAGTGTGGTGGCCGCCGGCGCTGATCGCCGGTCTGTCGGCCGTTGCTGCCTTCCCCGTCCTCCCCCGTCCTGCCCCGTCTTCCCCCACCCAGTCCCGAGAAATCCTGCTGGCCACCACGACCTCCACCCGCGACGCCGGGCTGCTCGACTCCATCCTGCCCGAATTCGAGCGGCGTTTCGGATACACGGTGAAGGTGATCGCCGTCGGCAGCGGCCAGGCCTTGGAGCTGGGCCGCCGCGGCGAGGCGGACGTCGTGCTCGCCCATGCGCCGCAAGCCGAGCGCCTGCTCGTGGATTCGGGATACCTGGTGCGCCGCCGCCTGGTGATGCACAACGATTTCCTCGTCGTCGGCCCGGCGGCCGACCCCGCGGGGCTGCGCGGGTTGAACGACCCCTTCGCCGCCCTGCGGCGCTTCGCGGGCGGGCGCGGGGTGTTCGTGTCCCGCGGCGACCGGTCCGGAACGCACCAGCTGGAGCTGAAACTGTGGAAGCAGGCGGGCGTGTCGCTGCCCGCTGCCGCCGGCGCCGGATGGTACTTCGAGTCGGGGCAGGGGATGGCGGCGACGCTGCAGATGGCCGATGAGAAGCGCGGCTACACCATGACCGACCGCGCCACCTACCTCGCCTGGCGCGACCGGTTGCAGCTCGTGCCGATGGTCGAAGGGGATACGCTGCTGTACAACGTCTACCACGTGATGGAGGTGAACCCGACGAACGCCCCCCGCGTGAACGTCGCGGGCGCGCGCGCGCTGGCCGACTGGCTCGTGGCGCCCGACACCCAGCGCCGCATCGGCGAGTTCGGCCGCGCGCGGTTCGGGCAGAGTCTCTTCGTCCCCGACGCCGGGAAGGAGGATCGGTGGTGACAAGAACCGAACACCTGTCCTTGGAATGGGACGGGACAGGTGGTGGCCGGGCATGAACTTGCGGGCCTGATTCTTGTATCACGATAGGGCAACACGTTGGAGGCCCCATGATCTCAGCCCTGCTTGCCGCACTCGTCGTTACCGCGTCGCCCGCGCCGGCTCCGACTGGTCAGGACGACCCCCCGATTCGTGTCTCGCTCAATGCCGACGGCCAGTTCTGGCGCGGCGACCGCGCCAAGGTGCGCGTGCGCCTGGACCAGGACGGCCACCTGGTGGTGCTCCGGGCCGACACGGACGGCCGGGTGCGCGTGCTGTTTCCGCTGGATCCGGGGGACGACGATTTCGTGCGCGGCGGCCGGGAGCTCGAGCTGCGCGGCCGCGGCGATCGCGAGGCGTTCTTCGTGGACGATCGTTCCGGCGTTGGCGTGGTGCTGGCCGCCCGCTCGACCCAGCCGTTCCGCTTCGAGCGGTTCGTGCGCGGCGATCATTGGGATTACCGCGTGCTGGTGAGCGACCGCCTGCGCGACGATCCCGAAGCCGCGCTGCTCGACCTCGTGACCGATATGGCGGACTCGGCACGGTTCGACTACGACGTGGCGCGCTATACGGTGGACGGCGGGGCGGATCGCTACTACCGATCGTACCATCCCCGCAACCGGATCCGGATCGGCCTGGTCTTCGGCTCGCGCTACCGGTGCGGGTACTACGACCCGTTCTACGATCCGTACTACTGCGATCCGTTCTTCTACGACCCGTTCTATCGTTACGACCCGTTCTACTACCGGCGTTACGACCCGTTCTACTACCGGCCGATCGGGTATTCCTGCTACCGCGACCCGTTCTGCTCCTACAGATACCGGAGCTACGACTACCGGCGGGTGCGCCAGGGCGGCGGCCTGCAGTTCAAGCAGCCCAGGTTGCCGTATCCATTTGTCCTGCCGCGCGAGCGCGTTCCCACCACCACCGCCACCGGCTTCGATCGTCGCGATCCCCCGGGTCGCCCGGCCCAGCCGAACGTGGAGGAGCGGCGGCGCGGGACGCCCGACGTGTCGCGTGAACCACAGAAGCGCTCCAGCGGACGTGAGCGCTCCGGGTGGACTGCCAAGCGGCCCGAGCGTGATCGGCCCCGCGCGACCAACCCGCGGGGCGCTGAAAGCACACGCTCCCGGGTTGCCCCGCGCAGTGGCTCCGGGTCGTCGAGCTCTTCCCGGGCGCAACCCTCCAACGTGTCGCGCCGACGCCCCTAGCGCGGTAGCGCGATTGCGGCGACCGTTTGGGCCCGATGCTCGAGCTCAAACGGTCGCTGCGTGTCTGGGACGGGCTCGCCATGGTGGTGGGAATCATGGTGGGCTCGGGGATCTTCCGGACGCCGGGCACCGTCGCGGCGCAGCTGGGGCGACCGGGCCTCACCCTCCTCGCCTGGCTCTCGGGCGGCCTCATCGCCTTCTGCGGCAGCCTGATCTTCGCCGAGCTCGCCACACGCTATCCGCGCGCCGGCGGCAAGTACGTGTACGTGCGCGAAGCGTTCGGCCCGCGCGCCGGGCTCGTGGTCGGGTGGGTGGAAGGGATCGCGATCTACACGGCCGCGATCGCCGCGATCGGGGTGGTGTGCGGCGAGTACCTCGGCCGTCTGCTGGGGGCCCCGGATCGGGCGGCGACCGCGCTCGGCGTCGCCCTGGTGGCACTGTTCACGCTGATCAACCTGACGGGCGTCGCCTCCGGCCGGTGGGTGCAGAACGTGTCGACCGCCGCGAAGCTGCTCGCGCTGATCGCGGTCATCGTGGCGGCGCTGGCGCGCGGCGACGGCAGCGGCTGGCACGGCGCACTGCCCGATGCACCGCACGGGGCGGCGCTGGGCGCCGCGCTCGCCGTCGCGTTCCAGTCGGTCATCTGGACGTACTACGGCTACCTGGACGCCGGGAAGATCGCCGAGGAGATCGTCGAGCCGGCGCGCAACCTGCCGCGCATCTACCTGGGCGGCATCGCCGCGGTGACCGCGCTCTACCTGTTGCTCAACGTCGCCTACTTCCAGGTGCTGCCGTTCGACCGGATCGCGTCGTCCAAGCTGGTGACCGCGGACGTGATGGCGGCGCTGTTCGGTGGCGGCGCGGGCATCGTGTTCGCCGCGCTGGCGCTGCTCGTCGTGCTGGCGTCTCTGAACGGCAACATCTTCGTCACCCCGCGCGTGATCTTCGGCCTGGCGCGCGAAGGGCTCGCCCCCGCGGGCCTCGCGCGCGTGAACCAGGGCGGGACGCCGTGGGCCGCGATGACGCTCGTGGGGGCGGCCGCGATGCTGCTCGCCGCCACCGGCACGTTCGATTCGCTGCTGGCGCTCGCGATCACGCTGATCCTCGTGGTGGATTCGGTGGCGGTGCTGGGCCTGCTGGTGCTGCGGCGCCGCGCCGCCGAGGCGCCGTTCCAGACGCCGCTCTACCCGGCGCTGCCGCTCGGCTTCGTGGCGGTGTACGCCGCGCTGTTCGTGGGAACCGTCGTGGCGCAGCCGAGGGTGGTGCTGATCTCGGTGGGGGTGCTGGGATTGACCTACGCGCTGAGTTGGACGGCCCGAGCACACCGCTGATGAGACGCTGAGAAAACCAAGACGCTGAGGTAGACGCTCAGCGAACCTCGGTCCCTCTGGTCAGCCGCGCAGCCGCCATCGCCCCCGCCGCCCCCAACAGCAACCTCCCACGACGTCGGTGAGGTAG
>JBOHSO010000298.1:0-1919 GCA_050921685.1 Gemmatimonadales bacterium | reverse complement strand
CCCTCTCCCAGCCGCTTGTGGTCCTGCGCCGCCGGGAGGATCATCAGGCGTTCGCCGTCGGTGAGGGCGAGCACCGAGAGCTCCTCCCCCTCGAGATAGTCTTCGATCACGATCTCGCGGCCGGCGTCCCCGAGCTTGCCCAGGGCGAGCATGGCTTGGGCCGCCGCCGCCGCTTCGGCGCGGGTCGTGCAAACCACGACGCCCTTGCCCGCCGCCAGGCCGGAGGCCTTCACGACGAGCGGCTCGACGTGACGATCGATGAAGGCCCGGGCCGAAGCGACATCGCCGAACGTGCGGCTGGCCGCCGTGGGGACGCCCGCCGCGGCGAGCACCTCCTTCGCGAACGCTTTCGAGGCCTCGAGCCGCGCGGCGGCCGCCGACGGGCCGAACACGGCACGTCCTTCGTCACCGAACCGGTCGGCGATGCCGGCCGCGAGCGGCGCTTCGGGCCCGACGACGACGAGATCGATGTGGTGCCTGCGCCCGCAGGCCACCAAGCCCTCCAGGTCCGTCGCCGCGACGGGGAGGTTGGTGGCGAGGGTGGCGGTGCCGGGGTTGCCTGGCGCCGCGAACAAGGTCGCGGCGCGGTCGTCGCGGTGCAGCGCCCAACACAATGCGTGCTCGCGACCGCCACCGCCGACGACCAGGACTCTCACTTCTTCTTGAGGGCGTCCGAGAAGGCCTGCGCGGCCCGCTTCGCCGTATCCACGACGTCCTCCACGACCGCCTTGGCTTCCTTCATATAGTGATCCCGCGCGTCGTCGATATCCTTGTCGAGCGGACGCTGGTCCACGTCCGGGCCGCGTCGCGGGTACTCGCCGCGCAGCACGCGGTCGTAATCGCCCTGCTCGACCCAGCGCTGCAACTCGGCGGCGCGCACGGTGTTGAACGGGTGCGTGCGGAGCAGGACCCCGAGGATCTTGAACACCCGGTCCAGCGCTCCGCCGCTCTCCTCGTATTCCTTGGCCTGCACCAGGAACGCGTTCAGGTCCATTTGCTTCATGTCCCCGCCGCCGGCGAACTTGAGGTTCATGCGCAGCGAGGCTTGCGGATCCTGGGTGGCGAGCACCCCGGCGCGGTCGGACGACAGCTCGCTCTTCCTGAACCACTCGAGCAGCGCGAGCTGGATCGGGAGGATCGCCATCCCCGCGAGGAACGGCAGCGCCGACAGGCTGACGTTGAGCAGCAGGACCAGCAGGGTGTGATACAGGGCGTGGCCGCTCATCACGTGCCCCAGCTCGTGGCCCAGCAGGGACCGCATCTCGTCGTCGTCGAGCAGCGTCAGGGCGCCGGAATTGATCACGATGAAAGGCTTGTCCATCCCGAACGCGCCGGCGTTGGCGAATGGCGTCTGGGCCACGAACAGCTCGGGCCGCACCGGCCAATCCAGCGTGGTGAGGACGTCGGTGTAGAGCTGGTTGAGCCTGGGGAACTGCGTCGGGCCGACCCGCACGGCGTCGGCTTGGAACAGCAGTCGCACGCTGCGCTCGCCCAGGAAGCCGTACACCTTCTTCACGACTTCGTCGAACCCGGGCACCGCCCGCAGCGACTGGAGCGCCGCGCGGTCGGCCGGGTGCTCCCAGGCGACGGGGGCGATCTGGGTCAGGATCTTGCGCGGGCGTGCAGCGGGCAGCCCGCCGGTGGCATCAGTCATACGTCACTCCGAACGTGTGGAGTATTCCCTTACGAAGCGTATGCCGCTTGCGGTTTCGCGGGGTTCAGCCGCGCCTGCGTGACGGATCTGCCGGGGCCGTTCATGCGCCCGCCAGCGCCTGGTCCAGGTCTTCGAGCAGGTCCTCCACATCCTCGATCCCCACCGACAACCGCACCAGGCTGTCGGTGAGGCCCATCTTGCGACGCAGCTCAGGTGGCACGCTGGCGTGCGTCATGGAGGCCGGGTGCCCGATCAGGCTCTCCAC
>JBOHSO010000297.1:0-2814 GCA_050921685.1 Gemmatimonadales bacterium | reverse complement strand
CCCCTTGGCGCGGAGGCATGAGCTCGACCCGCGAGCGGAACGTAGGATCCACCTCGACCACTCCCACGCGCGGCACGTCCGGTGCGGCTGGCCTCGGTCCGCGCGAGCCGCGCCGAAACCTCGCACTGCGAACCGGCACGCCTCCCACCGGCGCGGCCGGCTGCGAGTAGGGACGTGGCGGCGCCGACGATGCCGGCATCGGGGGCTCGGCCTCTTCTTCTTCCTCGGCCGCCCGTCGCACCGGCCCGATCGGGGGTGGCGCTTTTCCCTCCTCTGACTCGTGACGCAGCCGCACGGCGTATGCTCCCTCCTCGTCGCGCGACAGATCGATCAGTTCGGCGTCGTGGGCCTGGCGGAGCAGCTTGGGCATGTTGCGCGGCTCCACCCGTTTGACGCCCTCGGGGGCGAGCTGGTTCATCGCCTCGCGCACCACCTCGGCGCTCACCGACTGCTCCCCGCTGATGCGGCCGAGCGCCTGTTTGAGGAGCCCGAAGGCGTCGCCGACGAGCGAGCCCTTCCGCGGGCGCTCTTCACGGGCGGGCGCCGGCGCCTCGGGCGCCGGCTCGTCGCGGCGGCCGGTGGTGGGCGTCGCCGCACCGCTCTCGGCTTTGGGGCCGAGGCCGATCTCGTACTGACCGTTATCGAGCCGGCTGGTCGCGATCAGCCCGCGGTGCGCCGCCTCGTGCACGAACTTGCTGAAGCGCGAGAACCCGGCGTCCTTCTCGTCGAACGCCGGGTCGATCTCCTGCATCACCTGCTTCAGGCGGTCGGAGCGCATGACGTCGTTGTGGGCGGTCATCTGCTTCACGGCTTCGACCACAAGCTCCCAGGGGTCGCGCCGGACGTACTCGACCTCGCTTTCCTTGGTGAGCCCGGCCAGCTCGTTGTACGAGAAGTACTCGTCGCAGTTCTGGATCAGCAGGTCCGAGGAAGACTCCCGGATCCCCACGCCGATCACGTACTTTCCATACTCCTTGAGCTTCAGCACCAGCGAGGAGAAGTCGCTGTCGCCCGAGAGCAGAATGAACGTGCCGATCTCGGGACGGGTGAAGACGAGCTCCAAGGCATCGATGGCGAGGCGAATGTCGGTCGCGTTTTTCTTGCTGGAGCCGTAGGCCGGCGCGAAGATGAGGTCGATCGAGGATTCCGACAGCGGAACGATGTACTGCGGGTAGCGGCGCCAGTCGGCGTAGGCGCGCTGGACGGCCACCTTTCCCCGGATGATCTCCGACTGCAATAATCGCTTCAGCTCCGTTTGAAGATCCGAGCGGATCCCCATGGTCACGTTGTCGAAATCGATCAGCAGCGCGGCGTTGGGAGCGTGAGCGGGGGGTTCTTTGTGGACCGGCCGGGCGAGATGCGCGTGCGGCTGTGTCACCATGAGATTATGTGTAACTCCCGGCTCACGCCGCTGGCGCGCTTCCTGGGCCGCGCTCCCCGCTCCCGATCGGCGGAGAGGCGCCTCGCGCAGTTGGCTGAGCCTCGAATGGTCGTCGGCGACGCCATCGCGCGACGCGCGTCTGGCCGGTCGTCCGAGCTTGCGCCCCGTCTGTGGGTTGCGGCGGCGTGGTCGCCTCGCGATTCGCGCTCGCCACATCGACGGCGGGGTGAGGCCGGGGGCCCAGCGGGTCGGTTGCGAGTGGTGGGCCGGCTCGACGCTCGCGGAGCGGACTCCGCGCTTCGAGGCCAGGCCACGCGCATGACTGCTACGGGACCTTGTCCCGGACTCCATCGGGAACGATTGATATTAAACGACTTGCGTTGAAATGGGAAGTCTCCGCGTACCGACCCTACTCGCCCATGATCTTGATGACCACCCGCTTCTTTCGCTGCCCGTCCCATTCCCCGTAGAACACCCGCTGCCAGGGCCCGAAATCGAGCTTCCCCTTGGTGATCGGAACAACGACTTCGTGCCCCACCGTGAGGCTGCGCAGGTGCGCGGCCGCGTTGTCTTCACCGGTTTCGTTGTGGCGATACCGCTTGGGATCCCACGGGGCGATGGTGCCCTCGAGCCAGGCGAGGATGTCGTGCCACAAGCCCGATTCGTGGTCGTTCACGAAGATCGAGGCCGAGATGTGCATCGCGGACACCAGCACCATGCCTTCCTGCACGCCGCTCTCCCGGGCTTGCGCGGCCACCTCGTCGGTAATGTCGATGATCTCCTGCCGGCTTTTCGTGTTGAACCATAGGTAATGCGTATGGCTTTTCATGAGTCGCTGGTCGCTTTCGCCGTGTGTCGGTTTGTTACACCCACTCGAAGCCCCTAGATTGCAGCAAGATATGGCTCTTCCGTTCCACCGACGGATCTTCCTCGTCCTCGTCCTCATGGCCGCGGTCCCAACCGGGCTCGCCGTAGTCGGGTGGATTCTGACGGTGCGCACCTTCGGGCCGACCGCCGGGGCGCGGGCCTCGCTCGAGGAAGTGACCGCTTCCGCCCGGGAAATGCTCGAGCAGGTGGACACGACGCTGCTTGCGCCGGAGGCGCGGGGGGCGATGCGCGAGCACCTGGAGCCGCTGTCACGCGGCGTGAGCTTCGCCCGCCGGGCCGATCGGTACCTGCGGTACTACACGGCGGGGCTGGCCATCGTCGTGATCGCCCTGGGAGCGCTGGTGCTGGTCGCCGCGGTGCGGGTGGCTGGCCACCTGTCGCGCCAGCTGTCGCGGCCGATCGACGAGCTAGTCGGCTGGACTCGGCTGATTCGCCAGCGCCAGCCGCTCCCTGCGGGGCCGCCGACGCGCGGCGCGCCGGAGTTCGCATCGTTGCGCCTGGCGCTGCGCGACATGGCGGGAGCGCTCGACGGGGCCCGCGCCCAG
>JBOHSO010000296.1:0-3011 GCA_050921685.1 Gemmatimonadales bacterium | reverse complement strand
CGTTGTCGCGGCCGTAGCGGGCGAACAGTCGGTCGAAAAACCATCCGAGATAGCGGTCCAGGCGCAGCACCTGATCGTGGAGCTCACGCGAGTCGGGCCCGAAGGCGTGTCCGATGGCATCCGTGGTCGACAGGCTGACGGCGAGCAGGTCGATGGCGCCACGCCGCCCCAGCTTGAGGGCGTCGGCTCCCGCGAGCGCGAACGCCAGCGTCAGCGAGTCCATCGGCGGGACGCCCGCAAACGCGATCGCGGCGGCCCCGCTGTCGGTCGGCAGCCGATGCGGGAAGGTCACCTCGCGGCCCCCGTTCTCCCAGGACGCGCTGTCGGGCTCGCTGTAGGCGGAGTCCGGGAGCAACGTGCCGAACTCCCGCCCGGCGGACTTGAACGGGATGCGGAGGGCGTTGAACGCCCGTACCCAGGGCGGCAACGAATCACGGTAGTAGGTACTGGTGATGAACATCCCGGCCCGGTACCAGTACACCTCCTGGCGCGCCGGCCCGACCGGGAGAATGGCCCCGCGGTCCTTGCGTGAAACCGACAGCGCCAGGCTCCTGGGGTCGGCAGCCCGCAGCCAATCGTACAACGCGGTGCCGCGGAAGCGGCGCGGCGACGCGCCCGGGCCGCTCGTGCCGACGAGCGGGGCCGTCGAGTCCTCCACGCCGATTGCGTTGGTGACGATACCGGTGTGCGACGGCCAACGACCCGACAGGATCGTCGCATGCCCCGGTGCCGTCTCGGTCACGGCGTGGTCCTGGAAGGCGTTGGTGAACACGGCACCGCCGGCTTGCAGCAGGCCGAGGCCGCCGGTGAGCTGGGCTCGCCAGCGAGGCAGGTAGTCGGGGCGGAGCTGGTCCACGGTGATCACGACGATCAGCTTGGGCCGCACCGGTGTAGTCGGGTCGCGACCCACGAGAGCCAGGGCGAGCGAGAGGGCGAGGCTCATGGGCCCGTAAGGTAACGGCCTATGCGGGTGCCGCGACCGGCTCGTCGTGCCGCACGCGCCTGGACAATGCGAGGGCAACTGCCACGATGACGGCGGCGATCCAGAACGGCACGCCGTGCCCGAGCAGCTGATAGACGAAGGTCCCGCCGATGGGCCCGAGAATGCTCATGATGCCACGGAACGTCTGCTGCACGCCCATCGTGAGCCCCAGCTCATGGCGGTCGGTCCGCTGGCTGACGAGCGACGAGGTCGCCGGGAACAGGAACGCTGTCCCCGCCGGCACGAGGAGCAGACACACGACAAACCCCGGGAACAGCTTCGGAAACGGCAGCAACGCGAGTCCCAGAACCATGAGCGTCGCCCCGAGCCGCAGCGTGCGTACCTCGCCGATCCGCGCGTTCACCCATCCGACGGGGCCGATCCGCAGCACCACGCCCACGACGCTGAACACCGTGAAGACGTATCCCAGGTTCTTGTCGGTGAAGCCGAAGGTGTCGATCAGGTACAGCGACATCACCCCGATCACCACGTTCAGGGCCAGCATCCCGACCGCATAGATCCAGATCATCTCCGAAACCGGGCGACCGGGATGCCGCACCACCTCCCACAAGGCATGTGCGATCGGGCGCGGCTCCCTGGGCGGGAGCACCCGGCCGCTCCGCGTCGCGACACTGGGCTGCGACACGCGCGATTCGGGAAGCCACTTCCAGGCGAACACCATATTGATGAGCACGAGCCCTGCCGCGACCAGACCCGGCGCGGCTTCCCCGAAATGCCGTGCCAATGCGCCGATGACCGCCCCGATACTGACCCCCGCGCTCGTGGCCGCCGAGAGCCAACCGAGCGCTTTGGCCCGCTCGGCCGGCTCCATCGTGTCGGCTACATAGGCCTGCGCCACGCCCGTCGTGCCGCCGCCCAACCCCTGTACGATCCGGCAAATGAAGAGCAGCCACAGCGAGTTGGCGAAGCCGAAGATCACATAGGCGAACGCCGATCCACCGAGACCGGCGAGCAGCGCGGGGCGGCGGCCGTAGCGGTCCGAGACCCGGCCCCAGACCGGCGAGGCGGCGAGCTGGGCGATCGCGAACGCCGAGAACAACAACCCCACGATCCAGTCCGGCGCACCGAACCGCCGCGCGTACGGGGTGAGCAGGGGGGCGATGATCATCAGCCCGATCATGTCCACGAAGCACACCGCGATCAGCACCCAAAGGCGCTTCATCGCCGCGCTCCGATCCCCAGCACCACGGCGCTCACCACCATCAGCACGACCCCGAACGCCGCCGCCACGCCGATCTCGTTGACCCGCAGGGCCGAATTGATCTCCATCGAGATGGGACGGTTGCGATACGTGTAGAGGATGATCGACGTCACGAAATCCCCCAGCGCCGTCACGAACGCGAGGCTCGCCCCGGCGGCGAGCGCCGGCTTGAGCAGCGGCAGCGTGACCCGGCGCAGCGTGCGCCACCCGCCGGCGCCGAGGCTCGCCGCCGCCTCTTCGAGCGCAGGATCGAGCTGACGGTAGCCCGCGAGGACCGCCCGGCCGGTGAGCGGCAGGTTGCGCACCAGGTAGGCGAGCGGGAGGATCGCAATCGTGCCGACCAGCACCCAGCGCAGCTGCAGCGGCGCCGACACGCTGAACGCGGTGGCCAGAGCGATGGCGAACACCGTCCCCGGGAGGGCCCAGGGGAGCGCCAGCAGCCCCTCGATCGCGCGTCGCACCGCCGTGCGGCGCCGCACCACGAGCCACCCCGCCAGCAGGGCGATCGCCACCGCGGCCGCCGTGCTCGCCGTGGCCATCCAGAGCGAGTTGACGAGCGACTCCAGGCGCTCGGGCTCGGCGACCAGCCGGCGATAGTTGACGAGGCTCAAGACCGGCGGCAGCGTCTCGGTGGTCCAGGTGGCGTACGGAACAAGCGACACGAGGAACAGCGTGACGTGCGGCAGCAGCAGCACGACGGCGAGTCCCCAGCCGAGCAGCGTGGTCCCGGCACGCAGCAACGGCCGGCGCAGCACCCGGCGCCGGGGCGCGGCGCCCTTGCCCAGCCCCACGAGGATGCCGTCGCCT
>JBOHSO010000295.1:0-3887 GCA_050921685.1 Gemmatimonadales bacterium | reverse complement strand
TCGAGTGTGAGCGGACGACTACTGAGGTGAAACGGATGTTGACCGGTTTCATTCGAACGCTGACGGCTGACGGCTGATGGCTGACAGCTGATGGCTGATAGCCCCGTCCGTCTGGACAAATGGCTGTGGGCGGCTCGCATGTTCAAGACCCGCGCCGCCGCTTCCCAAGCGATCGGCGCCGGCAAAGTGGAGGTCAACGGCGCGAAAGCCAAGCGCGCCAAGGCACTCCACGCCGGCGATCGCCTCCGGGTACGCAAAGGCCCAGACACCTTGCTGCTCGAAGTGCGCGCCCTCTCCGAGCGACGCGGGCCGGCGCCGGAGGCGGCCGCGCTCTACACCGAGGATCCCGCAGCCAAGGCGGCGCGCGAGCGGCTCGCCCTGCAGCTGCGCGTCGCCCCCCCGCCCGCCTACCAAGGGAAGGGGCGGCCTACCAAGCGCGATCGGCGCGAGCTCGAGCGACTGCGCGGCGAGGAAGCGGAGTGAAGCGCCAGTCGGTCGCCTTTCGGTAGTTATTTTCATGGCCTGCCACACCCGGCACGTCCGGGACCCGGGCAGCGAGCGGCTGCTGTCCGCCCGCCAGGCGAGCATCCTCGACCACCTCGACACGATCGAGCCGACGACGCTCGGCGGGCTGGCCCGCCATACGGGGGTCACGCCGGCCACCATGTCGCTCGCCGTCGAACGCCTGGTGCGGGACGGGTACGTGCGCCGGCGCCGGGATCGCGTCGATGCGCGGCGGGTCGGGCTGACCCTGACCGACGCCGGGACACAGGTGCGCGAGGCCAATTCGGTGCTCGATCCGGAGCGGGTACGCCTGCTGCTCGAGCAGCTCCCGCGCGCGGATCGGACGGCGGGGGTGCGTGGGCTCGCGCTGCTCGCCGACGCGGCGTACCGGGTGATGGCCAGCAAGCGGTTGTACGGTTTGCGCGGACGCTCCGGCGCGATCGGGGCGTCGCGCCGGACACACGACCAGGAGGAACCCGTATGAAATGGCTGCTGATCGTCCTGGCGGCGCTCGTAGGAGTGGTGGCGTTGATGGCGCTGATCGGCGCGCTCGTGCCGCGCGACCACGTGGCGGGCGCGTCGGTCACGTTGCGGCAGCCGGCGGAGAGCGTGTGGAAGGTGGTGCGCGACTTGGGCGGCATCCCACAGTGGTGGGGCGAGGTGAAACAGTCGGAGCGGATCCCGGACGGCGGCGGGCCGGAGCGGTGGAGCCAGGCAATGAGCGGGTTCAAGATGGCGCTGGTGGTCGAGGTGGACGACCCGCCGCATCGCCTCGTGACGCGGATCGACGCTCCGCCCGACGCACCGTTCGGGGGAACGTGGACCTACGTGATAGCTCCCACGCCCGGCGGGAGCCGCCTCACGGTGACGGAGCGCGGCTGGATTGGCAACCCGATCTTCCGGTTCCTGTCCCGGTTCGTCTTCGGATACTACGGCACGCAGGAGGGCTATCTGCGCGCGCTGGGGAAGAGATTCGGCGAAGACGTGCGGCCGGTGCGGGAGCCGGCGTCGTCGTGACGCGCTAGCGCCTCCTCAGCTTGGCGAGCAAGCGCAGGATCTCGAGGTAGAGCCAGATCAGCGTCACCATCAGGCCGAACGCCGCGTACCACTCCAGGAACTTCGGCGCCCCGTGCTCGACGCCCCGGGTGATGAAGTCGAAGTCGAGGGCGAGGTTCATCGCGGCGATCCCCACCACGACCAGGCTGAAAATGATGCCGAAGGTGCCGCCCTGGTGAATGAAGGGAATCGAGATGTTGAAGAACGAGAGCACGATCGACACGAGATAGAGCAGGGCGATGCCCCCGGTAGCCGCCACCACGATCAGCCGGAAGCGGTCGGTCACCTTGATGAGGCCGGTTCGGTAGGCGAACAGCATCACCGCCAGCACGCCGAACGTGAGTCCAATCGCCTGGACGACGATGCCCTTCAACTGTTGCTCGTAAAACGCCGAGATCGCGCCCACCGCGAGCCCCTGGGCGAGGGCGTACACGGGCGCGCTGATGCGAGCCCAGGTTGGGAGGAAGATGGTCACCAACGCGGCGACCAGCCCGACGATCAGGCCTCCCCACAGATACGGCATCACCGTCGTTGGATCGAGGGTCTGGAAATAGCGGGTCCACACCCACGCGGCTGCGCCCACGACCAGCAACAGCAGGAACGCCGATTTGTTGATGGATCCTTCGACCGACATCGTCTCGCCCGCCGCGGTTTGAGCCATTCGCTCGGCGCGCTGGAAGACCTTGTCGTTCAGTACCGGGTTTGCCATGGTTGCAGTCCTCGAGGAGTCGAGATAAGGCGGGGAAATATAGCTCGGCTGGAGCAATACTAGCCGGCTGCCAGCTGCTCCAGCTCGTCCGACTCGTAGATCCGGACGCCGCCCGGCGACTTGATCGCCACCCGCACCATCGCCTTTGCGACGGTCGCCGCGGGGATCGGTCGATACTTCCGCAGCGGCCCGACGAACGCCAGCGACACACCGCTCGCGACGGCGAGCCCGAAGCGCTCCGCGGGCCGATGCTCGGGACGATCGCCCGCGAGCAGCGACGGTCGGAACAGGTAGCGGCCTTCGAACGGCAGGCGGGTCACCGCTTCCTCGACCTCGCCCTTCACTTGATTGTAGAACAGCGGCGACTTCGGGTTCGCCCCCAGCGCCGAGACGAGCATGAACTGCTTGGCGCCGTGTTGCAGCGCCTGGCTGGCGAGCCCCACGACGTAGACGAAGTCCACCTGGCGAAAGGCCGCTTTGCTGCCGGCCCGTTTCATGGTCGTGCCGAGGCAGCAGAACACGTCGTCGGCAGCGGGAAATTCCGTTCCCAGAGCACCGAGGCGGTCGAAATCGATGAGGCGCTGCGCCAACTTCGGGTGTCGGTGGGGCAGCTCGCGACGCCCGAGCGAGATCACCCGACCGTACGCGGGCTCGTCGAGCAGCTGGGTGAGGCAGTGACCGCCGACCAAGCCGGTGGCGCCGGCGACGAGCGCGGTCCTCACGGAGTCCCGAGCTCGGCGAACGAGCGATTGAGAAGCGGGTACTCGCGCCAGTCGCGGTAGTCGAAGTGCCACCACTCGTCCACGATGCGCGTGAACCCCTCGTCCTCCATCACCTGGCGTAGCAGCTCGCGGTGCCAGCGCTGCAGCGTGGTCGTGACGGGATAATCGGGGAACGACCGCTCCGTCACTTCGTCGTAAGTGCCGCCCATGTCGATCGGCCGGCCGGTGCGCAGATCGTACAGGGTCAGGTCGACGGCGCAGCCCCGATTGTGGCGGGAGCCGCGCGCCGGATTCGCCACCATCCAGCGTTGCGCCGGGGGGGTGGCGTCCCAGAAAGTCCGGGTGACGTACCACGGGCGATATGCGTCGTGGATCAGCAGGCCGTAGCCCAGTGCCTGCAGGCGGCGGTGGGCGCGGCGCAGCGCTTCCGCGGCGGGACGCTGGAGCAAGGCGCGGGCGCTGGGATAGAACACAGTGCCCAGGAAATTGTTGGTGGTGGCGTAGCGGATGTCGAGGCGAAGGGTCGAGTCGAGCGCGGCGAGGTCTACCAGGTCGGGCCCCCGGAACGATCCGCTCTCGGCGGGGGGGACGGCTGCGCGCGCCTCGAGCAGCAGCACGGGCACGGGTCGCACCGGCGTCACGCGGAGTTGCCCGCCACCGTCGGGGCCGATGGTGCGGCGCGCAAAGCGCACGCCCGCCGCCTCCAGACCCACGACGCGGCCCCGCCCGTCTCGGCGGAACACGATGCGCTCCCCGTCGTACAGTCCGTCGCGCGGAAACGCGAACACGCTGTCCGACTGCCGTTTCAATGGATAGGCGAAGAACCACTCGATCAGGGCGAATAGCGTCCCCTGGCGCTCGTAGATGAACAGGATGTCGTGGTCCCAGCCGTATTC
>JBOHSO010000294.1:0-1800 GCA_050921685.1 Gemmatimonadales bacterium | reverse complement strand
TCGATGGCGCGACTCTCGTTCGGCGTGCGGCGGATGTAGCCTTTGCGCTCCAGGTTGGTGAGGTGCTCGTGGACCGTGGCCAGCGAGTGAAACCGAAACCGCTCGGCGATCTCCTCGAAGCTGGGCGCGTACCCGCGGTCGTCGATATACGTCGTCACGTAGTCCAGAATCTCACGTTGGCGCCGGGTGAGCGGCATCGGACCTCCCGAAAATTAGCCGAAGACTAATGTACCCGAACATCGGCCGAACGCAAGCGTGACGGCGGGGCGGCTGGACGCTATCGTGGCAACGGCGCGGGGTCGGGCGGATCGCCTCCGGCCGCTGGCGCGGGAATTGGAGCGCCGTGCGGCCGAAGCCCCGGCCCCGCGATCGTTCGGGGTGCCGCGGCCCGATGGGTCGGTGGGGGTGATCGCCGAGGTGAAGCGGCGCTCGCCTTCGACGGGCGCGATCCGCAGCCGGCTCGATGCGGTGGAGCACGCCCGCGCCTACGCCGCTGGCGGAGCGGTGGCGGTCTCGGTGCTGACGGAGGAGGAGCACTTCGGCGGGTCGCTCGAGGACCTGGAACGAGTCGTCGAAGCGGTCACGCTGCCGGTGCTCCGCAAGGATTTCATCCTCGACGAGCTGCAACTGCTCGAGGGGCGGGCCGCACGGGCGGCTGCGGTCCTGCTGATCGCACGCATCCTGCCGCGAGGGAGGCTGCTCACGCTCGTCCACGAAGCGCGCTCGCTCGGACTGGGAGCGCTGGTCGAAGTGCACACCGCCGACGAGCTCGATGCTGCCTTGTCAGGGGGGGCGACGATCGTGGGGGTGAACAGCCGCGACCTCGATCGTTTCACGGTAGACCTCGCGGCGGCTGAGCGATTGCTGGCATCGGTCCCGCCGCAGGTGGTGGCCGTGGCAGAGAGCGGCCTTGAAACGCGACGCGATGTGGAGCGGATGGCCGTGGCCGGCGCCGATCACGTACTGGTGGGGACAGCGCTCGCGCGCCTGGCCGATCCGGTCGCAGCCGTGCGGGCGCTCACCGGCGTGCCGCGCCACGCACGCACCGGGGCATCGTGACCCGGCCCGTCGATGGATCGGGAGGCGTCCAGTTTGGGCGGTACGGCGGGCGCTTTGTCCCGGAGACGCTGATGGCGGCGCTCGAGGAGCTGGCCCGGGTGTATGATGCGGCCTGCGACGATCCGGCGTTTTGGACCGAGCTCACCGCGTTGCAGCGCGACTACGTGGGCCGCCCGACGCCCGTGACCGAAGCGTCGCGCTTGTCCGCCGAAGTGGGGGCGGGCGTGCTGGTCGTGCTGAAACGGGAAGATTTGAATCACACGGGCGCGCACAAGATCAACAACACGTTGGGTCAGGCGCTGCTCGCCCGGCGCATGGGCAAGCGACGCATCATCGCCGAGACCGGCGCCGGGCAGCACGGCGTCGCGACGGCGACGGTGTGCGCCCGGTTCGGGCTCGCCTGCGTAGTGTATATGGGCGAGGAAGACATGCGGCGCCAGCGGCTCAACGTGTACCGCATGGAGCTGCTCGGCGCGCAGGTCATTTCGGTGACGGCCGGCGCGCGCACGCTCAAAGATGCCACCAACGAAGCATTGCGCGATTGGGTGTCCAACGTCACGGACACGCACTACATCATCGGCTCGGTGGTGGGCCCGGATCCGTTCCCGCGTCTAGTGCGCGATTTCCAGGCGGTGATCGGCCGCGAGGCGCGAGCGCAGGTGCTCGAGCGCTACGGGCGGCTCCCGAAGACGGTGGTGGCGTGTGTGGGCGGCGGCTCGAACGCCATGGGCATCTTCTCGG
>JBOHSO010000293.1:0-4121 GCA_050921685.1 Gemmatimonadales bacterium | reverse complement strand
CTCGAGACCTACGATTGGCGCTGGTTCGCGCGGGCACCGCTCAACAATGCGGTCGTGATCGCCCAGCGGATCTACCGGGAAAACCTGAACCTGTTCGACGAGCTGTACGCCGAGAACGGCGGCAACGTGGCGGAGACGATTCGCGCGATCCAGCTGCGCGTCCTGACGCAGCCGGACGGGGACCCCTATCGGTCGTTGTACTCGAGGGCGGGGGTCGGGGGGCGGTGAAGGAGGTCGGCCGGTTCCCCGTCAGCAGCCGAACAACAATCGCCGACCGGAGACCCGGGCAGCCGGGTGCTGCACCGCGGCCAGTGCGTGGGCGACACCGGGGATGGCGCTCGCACGGGTGCCGTTCTCCGTGAGGACGCCGACGACGTCGGCCTGAACGCCGTCCACGCCGCTCTCGACCGGATGCTCGAGCGTGAACACGAGCCCGGCCCCCCCACCCGTCACCGCGGTTGCGAGCTCGCCCCATCCGGTGTCCGCCGAGAGTGGACGGAGCGCGGCGAGCAGCGGCACGGCGGCGGGATTGAAGTCTGCGCGGGGCGCGAGCGGCGCGTCGACGAGCGTGGCGAGCGTACTCCAGATCGGGAGCGTCGGTCCCATGGCGACCACCTGTCCAAAACGCCAGTCGCGGTCCGCCGCCAGCTCCGCGAGCGCGCGCACCAACGCCTCGTCGCCCGGGGCGACGGGGCCGGGCCGCGGGGCGAGCACGGTCGCGCCCGTTTCGGCGAACCACCGCTCGGCCGGCAGCAGATCATCCGGTTTTCGCGGTGCGTAGGCGGCGTAGCGACGTGTCGCGAGGATTTCGCGTTCGGCCGCGATGCGCTGCTCGTCGTGCTCGGCGGCCTGCGCCGCCCCCTCGAACGCCACCTCCGCCGCCGGGTAGCGACCCGCGTCGCGCAGCACACGCCCGCGCAGCTTGAGGGTCTCGGTATGCGGATCGAGCGCGAAGGCGCGGTCCAACGCCAGTAGCGCGCGGTTTCGGTCTCCCAGGCGATACGCCGCCCAGCCCAGCTCGTGCCACACGACGCCAAGGTCGGGGTCGGCCTCCACCGCGCGCTCGAGCACCGCGAGAGCCTCTTGGAAGCGCCCCAGCTCGATCAACGCCGCGCCGGTCAGGGCGAGGGTGAACGCCGAGCTCGCAAACTGGGCCTGGGCCGCTTCGGCGACGCGCAGCGCCTCCTCGGCGCGACCCTGGCCGCGCAGCAGCTCGAAGTACTCCGCCCAACATGGCTTCAGATCGGGGTGCGAGGCGAGCACGTCGCGATAGGCGGACTCGGCGTCGCCGGTGCGCCCTTCGCGCACCAGCCAGCGGGCGCGCGCCATGGCGCGCTCGCTCGGCGCGTCGGGGAACAAATCGTACGAGGCCGTGGTGCGCATGCGGCTAATGTACCCCTCGGCCGCACGCTGGCTAGCCGCGCCCTCCGGACACTAGATTGTCGCGCATGGATCGCGATCGATTGCTCCGCGAGCTCTCCGAGTTCCTGCGCATTCCGTCCGTGTCCACCCTCCCCGAGCACGACGCCGACTGCCGTCTAGCCGCCGAGTGGGTCGCGCGGGAACTGCGCCGCCTCGGCTGTCGCGACGTGCAGTTTCTGGGCAGCGAGACGCACCCCGTCGTGTGGGGAGTCGGTCCCGCGGTGCCGGGCGCCCCGACAGTCCTGCTCTACGGCCACTACGACGTCCAACCGCCCGATCCGCTGAACGAGTGGACCGCCCCACCGTTCGAGCCGACGGTCCGCGATGGCCGACTGTACGCGCGCGGCGCCGCCGACGACAAAGGACAGGTCTTCTGCTTGCTGCGCGCGATCGAGGCAGCGGGGTCGCCGCGCGTCAACTTTCGGTTTCTCATCGAAGGGGAAGAGGAGTTCGGCAGCAAAGTCCTGTTCGACGTGTTGCGGCGCGAGCCGGAGCGAACCCGTGCGGATATGGCGCTGGTCGCGGACATGTCCTACGTCGCCCCGGGGTGGCCGGCGGTGTACACGACGCTGCGAGGGATGTGCTACGCCGAGATCACCGTCCGCACGGCCAAGTCCGACCTGCACTCGGGGGAGTATGGCGGCGCCGCCCCCAACGCGCACGAGGAGCTGTGCCGCCTCCTGACGCGCCTCAAGGGGCCCACCGGGAGGATCAACATCCCAGGCTTCTACACCGCGGTGAAGCCTCCCAGCGCCGCCGAGCGGGCGCTCTGGAGGCACCTGCCGTTCAAGGAGCGGGAGTTCCTCAAGCGTCGCGTCCAGGCCAAGGCCTTGATCGGCCTCAAGAACCACTCCGTGCTCGAGCGACTGTGGGCGCTCCCGACGTTCGAGATCCACGGCATCCTGGGCGGCTTCACCGGGGCGGGGGCGAAGACCGTGATCCCCGCCGAAGCGACGGCCAAGGTGAGCCTGCGACTCGTCCCCAACCAGACGCAGCACACCGTGGAGCGCCAGCTCGCCGCGACGGTGAAGCGCCTCGTCCCCAAGTACGTCACGGCCACGGTTCGCTATCTCCACGGTGCCGATCCCGCACAGATCAAGATCGACCACCCCGTATACAAGTTGCTCGATCGTGCATTTCGTGACGTCGTGGGGCGGGGGACGGTGGCGGCCCGAGCCGGGGGATCCATCCCCGTCGTGCCCGCGCTCGGCGCGAATGGCGCACCGGTGCTGCTCACCGGCATCGGCCTCCCGGATGACCGCCTGCATGCACCGGACGAGAAACTGGACCTGCAGCAGTTGTGGGATGGCATTCAGGTCTTCGCTCGGTTCTATGATCTGGTAGGCAACTCCAAGGGCGGAGGCAAGAAGGCGTAAGGGGAAGAAACGTAAGGAGAAGGCGTCAACGCCGTTCTCCATACGGTGTGACCAAGTGCACATCCGACCGGCTCGAGCGTCTCCTATATTGAGCCTCGTATGCACCGTCCCTTGTATCTCGCCGGAATCGGCTACCTCGCCGTCTGCGCCGCCGTCGTGGTGGGCCGTTTCAACCGCCCCCAGCCGCCGGCGCTGCAGACTGCCCCCAGCATGGTCCGGTTCGACGGCCCCGCCGACCAGTGGTTCGCCGCCATCAAGCCCTTCTGTAACGCGGTGGAAGTGGAGGTGTCCCAGCGCCAGCACCCCGCGCCGCGAACCGTCGAAGGGCAGGGGTTCAGCGCGGCCTGTTACGCGCTCGCAGGCAAGATTGCCGCGGCGCGCGCCGTGATCGACCGGCTCCCCGCCGAGGATCGGTATCGGGCGGCCGGGATCGTGTTCGACGTGGCGCACCCGGTCGCCGACGCGGGGGATGACCGCTCGGCCGGTCCGATCATGGAGCTGGTGATCGACTACTGGCCCAACAATTACATGGCGCTGTACCACGCCGGGATGTCGGAGTACGCGCTGGGGCAGTCGGCGCTCGCCCGGTCGCATCTCGAGGCGTTTCTCTCCACCTACCACCAGGACGACGGCTGGACTCAGAACGCGCGGGACGTCCTCGCGCGGCTGCGCTAGCCGTTCCCGCGGTCCGACCGGTGGCGGAGCCCACTTACCTCTCCACCGGCACGGTCCTGCAGGACCGCTACGAGATCGCCGGTGAGATCGGGCGCGGTGGCTATTCGGTGGTGTACCGGGCGCGGGATCGGCGCATCGGCAGCGACGTAGCCATCAAGCTGCTCGTCCCGCCGCCAGCCGCCGCGCGCCTTGCGCGCGAGCGCTTACGGCGCGAGGTCCAGGCGGTCCGGCAGCTCAGTCACCCCAATATCGTCACGGTCTACGACGTGGCCGATGACGGCCCGTGGAGCTTCGTGGTGATGGAGTACGTCGCCGGCCCGGACCTGGCCGTGCGCATCCGCGACCGCGGACCGCTCTCCGCCGACGCGGCAGCGCGACTCGGCCGGGACGTGGCCGCTGCGCTCCACGCCGCCCATCGCCGCGGCATTCTGCACCGCGACGTGAAGCCGCAGAACATCCTCCTCGACCCCGATGGTCGAGCCCGCCTCACCGATTTCGGCTCGGCGCGGCTCGCCGGCATGGCGACCGTGACGCAGACCGGCGGCCTCGTCGGGACGCTGGCTTATGCGGCCCCCGAAGTCGTGGCCGGCGCGCGCGGCGACGCTCGCGCCGACTGCTACGGTCTGGGCTTGACGCTCTACTTCGCCC
>JBOHSO010000292.1:0-2818 GCA_050921685.1 Gemmatimonadales bacterium | reverse complement strand
GTGATACTGACTCCAATATCTCCTCGGTCATGTCCTTCTGCGCTGACGATGTAGAGCCGGGTCCAGGCGATGTGGTCTTCCCACAGCCGGCGCATCGCGTCGTGAAACGCAGCGCGGCTCCTGGGGTCGGTCACGCTGGCCGGTGACGCCAGTCGATCGGTGGACGGGGCGGCGACGAGCAGCGCCGCGAGGAGTATCGAATGCATTGCCTGAATCCTATTGAGGGTGTGGTTGGACGGCCGGCAGGGTCGGCGGACCCCGCGCCACTTCTAAAACAAGTATACGCTTATTATGTTCCGGCGGCACGAGCCCCCCGGGGTTCCGTGAGCGCTCGCATGCATTAGATTGGGGCATGCCGACGCGGGGGGCGGAACACACGATGGGGCGGATCGCCGCCCTGGCCGACCCGGTGCGCCGAGCCCTCTACTTCTACGTGGCCCGGGCTGCCGGGGCGGTGAGCCGGGATCAGGCGGCCCGGGGGGTGCGCATTGCGCGGCCCCTGGCCGCGTTCCACCTCGACAAGCTGGTCGCGCAGGGGCTGCTCGAGGCCTCCTACCGGCGGCTCACGAAGCGCCGCGGACCGGGCGCGGGACGCCCGGCCAAACTGTACCGCCGCTCCGGTCGCCAGGTCACTGTCTCCCTGCCGCCACGCGACTACGAGCTGGCGGCGCGGCTCTTCGCCGCTGCGTCTGCGACCGGCACGCCCGTCGTGACCCTCGCGCGCCTTCGACGGACGGCCCGCGACTTCGGAGCGAGCCTCGGACGCAACGCCCGGTCGGGCGCCGGGAGCCGACCTAGTCGCCGCGCGCTCCGCCAACGACTCCAGACGGTGCTCCGGGAGCACGGCTACGAACCGGTTCCCACCGCGGGCGAGGCGATCCGACTCCGCAACTGCCCATTCGACGCGCTGGCGCGCGACTACCACCCGCTGGTGTGCGGCATGAACCAGGCGCTGCTCGCTGGCATGGTGCGGGGGATGGGGCTCGCCGGTTGCGAGGCCGTCCGCGATCCGAAGCCGGGGATGTGTTGCGTGGTGCTGAAAGAGACGAAATAGAATCTGCGGGATGCCCTGGCCCGGACTCGAACCGGGACGGCTTGCGCCACTGCCCCCTCAAGACAGCGTGTCTACCAGTTCCACCACCAGGGCGGGTTTGGAAACCTAGAAACCGGCCGCGCACCGGTCAAGGAGAATCCCCGCATTCCGGTGGGGCGGCGGGGGAGGGACGGCTCAGTTGGGCGCGTGCACCCCCTGCGAGCCGTACGGCCGGTTGCGCCCGATCCCGGGGCCCGACGCGTTCAGGTCGCCCAGATCGTTGCTCATCCGTGCGATCCCCTGCCGGATCGAGCCGGGGAACGGCTCGGAGCGCCCGTGCTTGCCGAACGGATCCGTGTACCACACTTCCGGGCCGCTCGCGTTGCGGATGCGGACGGAGTTGATGTCCACGATCCGGGTGGCGCCGTTGAACCGCGAGCGCGGGTCGTTGAACAGCACCCCGGGAATCGTCCCGCCGCCGGTGGACTGATCGCACGGCGCGCCGCTCGCCCGCTCCCCGTTCGGCCCGACCAGGTAGCAGACGTCGATCGGCCGCCCGGTGACGTTCACCGCCGCGGGATCGTAGAATCGGCTGGGGAGCGTCGCCTGGAAGTACGGGTCGAAGCTGGCGAGTCCCCGGCCGTCCTCGGTTCGGATGGAGTTCGAGGTCTGCCAGCTCTCGTGCAGCAGCCCGAAATCCGACCGCTGCCCGGGCGGCACGAGCAGCTGGTCGGCGCAGCTCCTCTCGGGGATGATGCGCTGGCCGCCGCCATCGGGCGAGTTCGCCGGCGTGGCGGTCCCCACCACGATCGTGTTGCCGCTGCAGCTGCTCACGAATTCGCCCGGCGTGCCGATCGCCGTGAACATCGTGACGTGCATTTCGGCGCCGTCGGTGCACCGGATGTGATAGGCGAGCTCGTGCAGATTGTTGGTGAACGCGTCCTTCGAGTGCGTGCCCTGATGCATCTTCACCAGAAAGTCACAGCGCAGGTCGAACAGCTGGGAAGCGGCGTCGCTGCCGAAATTCATCTTGACGTCGTTCTCCCACTCGACCTTGTGGCCCACGTGGTCCTCATGGCGCTTCCCCGTGGGGTCCCAGGTGTCGAGCTGCTCGTTGGCATACCCGAACGGGATCGCCCCCACCTCGTTGTACAGATCCGAGCCGCGCGGATCGCGACCGTGCTCGTGTCCGAAGCTACAGCCGGTGGTGGGATCGACCGGGGGATGCCAGGTGGGATAGAGCTTGCGGTCCGGCCCCATCGCCGAGTACTGGTTGTGCACTTCCACGGGACAGCTGTCTCCCGATCCCGGAACCCAGATGCCGTAGGCCACGCCGAACCCTTGCGGCTGCAGCGGCCCCTGGGAGTCCCGGCCGCACGCGAGCGCGAACAGGACGACGAGCGGTGCGCCGACGCGGACGACGCACGCGAGACGGCGCGGAATGCGCGACATGGCGGTCTCCTCCCCTCCCCCGCCCCGCGGGGCGAGAATCATCGATTGTCCTTCGGGCGTTGACCTGAACGAAGCCGGTTCGCATCGAGCCGGGCCGTGACTGCGGTCACGCCGTTTCGGGCAACCTGCCGGGGTGTTGAATTGTCGCGGGCGGCACCATACACATTATGTCCCCGCGCCCGGGACAAATGGAGGAAGCACCGATGCACACGATCCGGAATCTGCTGCTCGTGGCCACCCTGAGTGTTGCGGCTGCGCCGCACCCGCTTTTCGCGCAGCGCCCGACGCAGCGCCCGAGCCTCTGGATGGGAGCGGGTGCCGGACTCGGCTGGG
>JBOHSO010000291.1:0-4365 GCA_050921685.1 Gemmatimonadales bacterium | reverse complement strand
GCGCTGGCCCGGCCGGGTGGGCGTGCTGGACGCCGACCTCCGCAGCCCGACGGTGGCCCGATTGCTCCAGGCCGGCGGGCCGTTGTCGGTGACGGACGCCGGGGTGCATCCGGCGATTGGCGCGGCCGGCGTGCGAGTGATCTCGACCGAGTTCCTGCTGGAGCCAGGACGGCCGCTGCGGTGGCGTGAGCCCGACGCCGATCAGTTCGTCTGGCGCGGCACGCTCGAGACGGCGGTGCTGCGGGAGTTCCTGGGCGACATCGAGTGGGGTGAGCTGGAGCTGTTGCTGGTGGATCTGCCGCCCGGTGCGGACGGGGTCGCCGACCTCCACGGCCTCGTCCCACGGCTCACCGGGGCCCTGGCCGTGACGATTCCCACGGAGGAGGCCCGGCAATCGGTCGCGCGGGCGCTGCGGGCGGCTCACGAGGCGGGGATCCGATTGCTCGGTGTCATCGAGAACATGGCGGGCTACCGGTGCCAGGACTGCGGGCACACGGGGCCGTTGTTTGCCGGGAGCGCCGGCGCCGCGCTCGCCGGGGAGTTCGGCATTCCCGTGGTCGCCCGGATTCCGTTTCTGGCCGCGGGCGCCGATGGCGCACCGGTGTTCGACGGCGAGGCGAGCGTGCGGCTCGCCGAGATGCTCGCATGAAGTTCCTGTGTCTGGACTGCGACGAGCAGATGCAGTTCGCGGAGCGGCAGGAGCCGGGCGACGGGACATTTGCGGCGGCGTTCCGGTGCCCGCGGTGTAGTCGGGCGGTCGCGCTGCTCGCCAATCCGATGGAAACACAGCTGGTCGGCTCGCTCGGCGTGAAGATCGGCGGCCGCACCCTGGATGGGCCGCCGCTGGAGGCGGTGCGCACCAGTGTCCGGGGACGCGACGATGCGTTCCTGGAGGTGGACGGGTCGGCGTCGGGGCGAACGGTGTGGAGCGCGGCGGCGCAGGAGCGGCTCGCGCGCGTGCCGACGTTCGTGCGGGGGATGGTCAAGCGGATCTACGCCGAGTACGCGGCCGAGCGCGGCATTGCCGAGATCACCCCGGACGTCATGGACCGGGCGCGGGGCGACCTCGGTCTCGAAGGGATGTAACCTGGCGACGATCGAGCGGGAGGTCGGCGATCTCCGCCTCGCGATCGACCCGTCGCTGTGCGTGGCGTTCGCGGACTGCGTCACGCTCGCGCCCGAGGCGTTTCACTTGAACGACGCCGGAGTGATCGAGTTCGGCGAGCCGGAGCGGGTGGAGCGCGAGCGGCTCATCGCGGCGTGCGATGCGTGTCCGGTGGACGCCCTGCTGGTGTGGGACGCTCAGGGCACGCGACTCGTGCCGTGACACGTCGACAATCGGGTCTCAACCACGTGCGAGGAGCGTGCCATGTACCGTGAGGTGTTCGTCCCGGTGGACAACTCGCAGCACTCGGATTGGGCCGTCGATCGCGCCATCGAACTGGCCGCGGCGTGGAGCGGCCGGATCACGGGCAGCCACGTGTACGCCGCCCGGCTGCACGACATCCGCTTCCGGCAGCTCGAGACCGGGCTCCCCGCCAAGTTCCAGACCCCGGAAGAGATCAAGCGCCAGCGCAAGGTGCACGACAAGCTCATCGAGAAAGGCCTGCAGCTGATCTCCGATTCGTTCCTGGACCAGGTGGAGAAACGCTGCGCCGCCCGCGCGGTGCCGCTGCGCCGCCAGCTGCTCGAGGGGATCAACTACGAGGAGCTCGTCAAGGAAGTGAACCGCGGCGCCGGACAGCTGCCGAGCCTCATCGGCTTCGACCCGAACATCGCCTCCCACTACGACGGTGGGGAGAAGGTTCGGAGCGACGTGCGGCTCGGCGAGGACGGCCGGATCGTCGGTGAAGACGAGGCGCAGGCGGACAAGGTCGCGGGCGTGTCGGGCCGCCAGTACGACGTGCTGGTCATCGGCGCCCACGGGATCGGGCGCCAGGCGTATTCGCAATTGGGCGGCGTCGTTGCTCGGGTCGCTCGCGGCGTCGAGAAGGATCTGCTGGTTGTCCGCGACGAGAAACCGCTCGCCGGGGGCAAGCTGCTGGTGTGCGTGGATGGGTCGTCGTACAGTTACCGGGCCATGCGGATCGGGCTCGAGCTGGCGCGGCAGTTCAAGGCCCGGCTCTACGTCTGCAGCGCGTTCGACGTCGAATACCATCACGCGGTGTTCGGCAACATCAAGGATGTGTTGTCCGAGCGTGCCTCCAAGGTGTTCAAATTCGAGGAGCAGGAGGAGCTGCACAACAACATCATCGACAAGGGTCTGCTCAAGCTTTCCCAGGCGAATCTGAAGCGCGCACAGGTGATGGCCCAGGAGTTCCCCGACGTGGAGCTCGTGAGCCAGATCCTCATCGGCAAGCCGTTCCAGGTCGTGATGCAGTGGGCGGAAGAGATTCAGCCCAGCCTGATGGTGCTGGGACGCCACGGGGGGCACCGCATCAGCGGCACCGACATCGGATCCCAGGCGGACAATCTGCTGCGCCTGGCGCCGTGCAGCGTGCTCGTGACCGGCACGGTGGGGATCCGGCCCGAGGACATTCCCTGGATCGAAGAGGACGGGCAGGCCAGCCTCCCGTGGGCGCCCGATGCCGAGGTGCGCATCCTGCGGGTGCCGCCCTTCGCGCAGGGGATCGCCCGGCGCGCCGTGGAGGAGTACGTGATGGAGGGCGGCGGAGACATCGTCACCAACCGCTGGCTCGACGACGCCATCCGGAAGCTGCTCCCGACGCACATGCAATTGATCATGGGCATCGGGGATGCCGAAGAGATTGCGCGGGCCGAGGTGAAGGCCGAAGAGCAGATGGCGAAGACCCTGGTGTTGGGCAGCGAGGACGACGTCGAGCCGGCCGGGGCGACGGTCGAGACCAAGTGTCCGGTCCCCCCCTATCACGTCGCGACGCGCCCGCGCACGGCGGCCGATCCACCCGTGTGGACGGTCGAGGCGTTCGAGCGGCTGAAGGTGGTGCCGCTGATCGCCCGGCCGCTCGCCCGCAACACGGTCGAGAAGTTCGCGCGGACCCACGACGTGTGGCGCATCACGACGCCGGTGATGGACGAGAACAAGCAGGCGATGATCGAGGCGGACGAATTCGACGCCGAGACGATGATGGGGATGTTCCGCGAGCTGCGCGCGCGGCAGATCCGGGCGGAAGCGGAAGGGGGCGACGGGCTGTCGCCGGAACTGCGCCGCTTCATCGAGGAGGCCAAGGCAGCGGGTATCTCGCGCTGCCCGATCCGCGACATCGAGGAAAAGGTGTCCGCCTGTCCGGTCGACTTCAAAACGATGTCGCCCGCCGAGGCGAAGGCGGCGCTCGAGCAGCTGATGCGGCAGGAAGCGGAGCCGCCGGCTCCCTAGTGTAGGATGCCCAAAGGTCAACTTCTTGCCAAGCCGGAATTTGAGGTTTGGTTGAATGTCCCGGAGTAGTTTGCCTCTTCGCGAGCGAAGGAAGCCCAGGCTGTTGACCATTGCTTGACAGACTCTGTGTCAAGCCAGCGCCAAGCCACGCACAACATCAGGAACTATGCCGCAAGGCGAAGCCACGTCCGTGCTTGTGGGTCGATCGAAGGTCATGCAGCGCGTGCGTGACCAGATCGACACCCTCGCTCGGCTCCCCTGGCATGTCCGCATCGAAGGCCCGAGCGGGAGCGGGAAGAACCTCGCCGCCAGGCGGCTACACCAGCTGTCGGCGCGTGCGGCTGGCCCCTTCGGGGTGTGCAGCCTCGCCATGCTTCCCGATGGGATGGAGCTCGCCGAGATGGTCGGCCATCGGCGGGGGGCGTTCACTGGCGCGGTGGAAGACCGGGCTGGGGCATTCGAGCGGGCGCACACCGGCACACTGTTTCTCAACGAGCTTGCGACTGCCTCAGGGCAGGCCCAGCAGGCGCTGCTTCAGCTGGTGGACGAAGGGTCGTTTCACCGCCTGGGAAAGGAGCGCGTTCGTGTGGTGGACATCAGGATCGTGTTCGCCACGAACGAGGACCTCGAAGACCGCGTCGCACAGGGACGGTTCCGGGAGGACTTGTATCATCGCCTGGGCCTGCTGGTGTTGCGAATGCCGGCGCTCGCGGAGCACGCCGAGGACATCCCCGAGCTGGCCGAGCACTCCTTGGGCGAAAAGTGTCGCCAGGCCGGTGTTTCGGTCGCCCCACTCTCCACCCACGAGTTGCAAGGCTTGATGGCGTATTCCTGGCCCGGCAACGTGCGCCAGCTCGACCGGGTCATGGAGCATTACGTGGCGTTCGGCCGCCTCCCGGACATGGTGAATCGCGCCGCTCGACTTCCCGACTGGCGCTCTCGGGTCGCCGACGTGCTGCGGGAGTGCGCGGGTAACAAGTCCGCGGCCGCGCGAGAGCTGGGCATCAGCC
>JBOHSO010000290.1:0-6106 GCA_050921685.1 Gemmatimonadales bacterium | reverse complement strand
CCGCAGGCCACGTCGCGTCGGCGCAGGCGCGCTTCATTCAAACTTCCCGCGAGTCGCCGCGACTCGAGCGCGTGTTTCTCACGTGGGGCAATCGCAACGGCCTGGGCGCCGGTGTGGCCACCGCGTTGCGCGCACTGCTCGCCGCCGGGCCACCGGGCGCATCGGACACGACGCTCGCCGGTCGCTGGGCGCTGGCGCAACGGCTCTTCGTCCAGCTCGACTCCGCCCTGCAGGCGCGGGATTTCGAGCGGTTCGGGACCGTGTATCGCCAGCTGGCCGAGCTGTTCGAGTCGCCGCGCCAGCTTGCTCCGGTCAGTCCGCCTCAGTAGGTTGCGCCGCCGTGCCGGCAACCATCGTCGTCGCGCTGGGGGGGAACGCGGTCGCGCCCGCCCACGAGCGCCCGACCATCGGGAACCAGTTCCGTCACACGCGCGCGAGCCTGGCGCCGATTGTGGACCTGGCGCGATCCGGTTGGAACATCGCCCTCGTCCACGGCAACGGGCCCCAGGTGGGGGACGCGTTGGCGCGGAATGAGCTCGCGGCCGATCAGGTCGAGCCGTTGCCGCTCGGGGTGCTCGTCGCCGCCACGGCCGGCTGGATGGGCTACATGATCCAGCAGTCGCTTCAGAACGCCCTGAGCCAGGCCGGAGTGGACCGCACCGTCGTCACGTTGATCACGCAGACGCTGTGCGACGCCAGCGATCCCCAGCTGCGCGTCGCCACGAAGCCAATCGGCCATGCCGTCGACCCGGTGCGCCTCGAGCGCCTGCGGGAGCGGGGCATCCCCGTGGCGGAGGACAAGCCGGGGAAGTGGCGGCGGCTGGCGCCGAGTCCGCGCCCGAGCGCCATCGTCGAGCGGACCATGGTGCAGTCGTTGGTGCGCGGCGGGCACATCGTGATCGCGTGCGGCGGGGGCGGGCCGCCGGTCTACGACGATCCCACGCTCCGGCTCGAGGGAATCGACGCCGTGGCCGATAAAGATCGTGTCGCCGCGATCCTGGGGCGTGACATCGGCGCCCAAGTGCTGCTGATCCTCACCGACGTGGACGCGGTCTACACCGGCTGGCGCACCGCGGCGCAACGGGCGATTCGGCGGCTGTCGCTGACTGAAGCGGACCAGCTGCTCCGGGGCGCCGAGCTTGGCACCGGGAGCATGCGACCCAAAGTGGAAGCCGCCGCCGACTTTGTCCGATCCGGTGGCGAGCGCGCGATCATCGCCGAGCTGTCCCACGGGCTCGCGGCGCTGCGCGGCGAGTCGGGCACCACCATCACGAAGGAGCCCGGGTGAACCTGCACGAGTACCAGGCACGCGAGCTGTTGCGGCGCCACGGGATACCCGTCCCTGACGCCGCAGTCGCAAGTACGCCCGCGGAGGTGCGGGCCATCGCGACGCGGCTGGGCGGCGCGGTCGTGGTGAAAGCCCAGGTGCACGCGGGGGGCCGCGGCAAGGCGGGCGGCGTGAGGCTCGCGCAGGATCCGGCGGAGGCCGAGGCCGTGGCGGGGAAGATCCTCGGTATGACGATCAATGGCCTGACAGTGCACAAGGTTCTGGTCGCGCCGGCGGCCGCCATCGCGTCCGAGAGCTACGTGGGGATCATCGTGGATCGCGCCTCGCAACGGCCGGTGCTGATGGTAAGCGCGGCAGGTGGCATCGACATCGAAACGGTCGCGGCCGAGACGCCCGAGAAGATTCACAAGCTGGCGATCGACCCGCGCTACGGGCTCATGCCCCACCAGGCGCTCGGGTTGAGCTTCGCGCTGTATCGCGACGCTGCCCAGGCCCGCGCCGCGGCCGACATCATGCAGCGGCTCGCCGCGGCGGTGTACGCGGTGGGCGCGTCGCTCGCCGAGATCAACCCGCTGGTCACGACACCCGACGGGAAAGTCCTGGCGCTGGACGCCAAAATCGCGGTGGACGACAACGAGCTGGAGCGGCGGCCCGAGATCGCCGCGCTGCGGGACGCCACGGCGGAGGCCCCGTCCGAAGTCCAGGCGCGCGAGGCCGGCCTCACCTTCATCAAGCTCGACGGCACGGTGGGCTGCTGCGTGAATGGCGCCGGGCTCGCCATGGCGACGATGGACCTGGTGAAGTACTACGGCGGGGAGCCCGCGAACTTTCTCGACATCGGAGGCAGCTCGAATCCCCAGAAAGTCGTCAGCGCGCTGCGGATCATCACCGCCGACCGGAGCGTCCGGGCGATCCTGTTCAACATTTTCGGCGGGATCACCCGGTGCGACGACGTGGCCAACGGCATCGTGCAGGCCACCAAGCAGTTCCCGCTGACGGTCCCGATCGTGATCCGGCTCACCGGCACCAACGAGCAGGAAGCCGTCCGCATTCTCACCGCCGCGGGTTTCTCGGCGCTGACCGACATGGACGAGGCGGTCAAGCGGGCCGTCGCCGCCGTCCGGGGGACCGCCGCGTGAGCGTGTTCATCGATCGGAGGACGCGGCTGCTCATCCAGGGCATCACCGGACGGGACGGCTCGTTCCACGCCAGGCAGATGTTGGAATACGGCACCACCGTCGTCGCCGGGGTGACACCCGGGAAAGGCGGCCAGCGGTTCGAGGACTCCGTTCCCGTATTCAACACCGTCGCCGCTGCGGTCCGCGAGACCGGCGCCAACGCCAGCGTCATCTACGTGCCCGCACCCTACGCAGCCTCGGCGATCTGCGAAGCGGCCGACGCCGGACTCGCCCTCGTGGTGTGTATCAGCGAGGGGGTGCCGGTGCTGGACATGACGAAAGTGATGCCGTTCGTACGGGAGAAGGGCGCGCGACTCGTCGGCCCAAACTGCCCGGGGCTGATCTCGCCGGGGAAGAGCAAGGTGGGCATCATCCCCGGCAATATCTGCAAGCCCGGGAGCGTAGGGGTGGTGAGCCGCAGCGGCACACTGACCTACGAGATCATCCACCAGCTGTCGAGCAATGGGTACGGGCAGTCGACCTGCGTCGGGATCGGGGGCGACCCGATCATCGGGACGAACTTTATCGACTGCCTGACGGCCTTCGAGGCGGATGGAGACACGCATGCCGTCGTGCTGATCGGCGAGATCGGCGGCACCGACGAGCAGCTGGCCGCCGAGTACGTGCAGCACAAGATGAAGAAACCGGTGGTTGGCTTCATCGCGGGGCAGACGGCGCCGCCGGGACGGCGCATGGGGCACGCGGGCGCGATCATCTCGGGCGCCGGCGCGACGGCGGCCGACAAGATGCAGGCGTTCGAGCGGGCCGGGATCAGCGTTATGCAGCGGCCGGCGGACGTGGTGCCGCTGCTGAAGGAGCGGATGGAGAATCGATGTTGACTTTTGCCATCATCAAGCCAGACGCCGTGGCGGCCGGGAACGCCGGGAAGGTGCTGGCGCACCTCGAGGCCCAGGGGTTCCAACTGCGCGCCGCGCGCATGGTGCGGCTCACGCCGCCCCAGGCCGAAGCGTTCTACGCCGTGCACCGGGAGCGGCCGTTCTTCCGTCCGCTGGTGACGTTCATGACCTCCGGACCCAGCATCGCGCTGGCGTTGGAGCGCGACAACGCGGTCGCGCATCTGCGCGACGTCATCGGGGCTACCGATCCGGCCGAGGCGCGGCCGGGCACGATCCGCAAGCTGTACGCGCAGTCCAAGGAGAGAAACGCAATCCACGCGTCCGACTCGCCCGAAAACGCGGCGCGCGAAGTGGCGTTTTTCTTTCCCACTCCCGATTTCCTTGACGCAAGTGGGACAACGGGTTAGCTTCGCTCGCCATGTTGAAAGTCGACCTGCGGGAGCTCGCCAAGGGCCCCGTCGATACGCAGGCCGAGGTGGCGGCGAACGATCCGTTGTTTGAGGGCACGGGGGCGCCGCTGGCGGGTCCCGTCGCCGTCGGGGGGCGGTTGCAGGCGACGGGGGAAGGGCGATTCTACTGGCACGGCACGCTGCGCGCCGCGGTGGCGGAGGAGTGTCGCCGCTGTCTGATTCCGGTGACCGTGACGGTCACGGCGGACGTAGGCGCCCTGTTCACCGGCGACGCCGACGCGCTGCAGGATCCGGATGCCTATCCGCTCCCGCCCCACGCCACGGAGGTGGACCTCCGGCCGGCGGTCCGGGAGGAGCTGCTGCTGGCGCTGCCGCGGTTTGTGGTGTGTCGAGAGGACTGCCGCGGGCTGTGCCCGCGTTGTGGCAAGGACCTGAACGCAGGGCCGTGTGGCTGCGCGCCGGAACCGGATCCCCGGTGGAAGGCCCTGGCCGATCTGAAGGGCAAACTCCGCGATTGACGAGGTGAGCGGCGATGGCGGTACCGAAGCGCAGAACATCCAAGCGGAAGAAGCGCGCCCGGCGCACCCACTACAAGGCGGCGGCGGTCGCGCTCCAGCCGTGTCCGCGGTGTGGGGATCTCAAGCGGCCGCACCACGTGTGTCCCACCTGCGGGTATTACGCCGGAGAGCAGCGCGTCGAGGTCGAGGACGCCTGAAGTGATTCGCATCGCGCTGGACGCGATGGGTGGGGACACGGCCCCGATGATGGAGGTGGAGGGAGCCGGGGTGGCCCTGCGGGAGCTGCCCTCCGAGTTCATCATCCAGCTCGTCGGGCGCACGCCGGACATCGAGCAGGCCCTCGCGACACATCCCGAAATCGACCGCGCGCGGATCCAGATCGTGGAGGCGCCCGAGGTCGTCGGGATGGCCGAGAAGCCGTTGGCCGCGCTGAAGAGCAAGCCCGAGTCTTCGATCGCTGTGGGGCTCGGCCTTCAGAAGAAAGGCCACTCCGACGCGTTCCTCTCCGCGGGCAACACGGGGGCGGTGATGGCGGCGAGCACGCTGATTCTCCGCCTCCACAACGGCGTGCAGCGCGCCGCGATCGGCGCCCTGCTCCCCAGCGGGCGCGAGCCGGTGCTGATGCTCGACGCGGGCGCGAACGTCGATTGCGACGCCCGCGAGCTGGTCGGCTTCGCCCATCTCGGGGCGGTGTACGCGCGCGATATCCTCGGCCGCGCGGAGCCCGCGGTGGGACTCCTGAACATCGGGGAAGAGGACGAGAAAGGGAACGCGCTCGCGAAGGAGGCCCTTCCCCTGCTGCGCACGCAGACGGGATTCCGCTTCCTCGGCAACGTCGAGGGCCGCGACATCCCGGCCGGCGAGGCGCGGGGGGAGCGCCTCGACGTGGTGGTGTGCGACGGATTCGTCGGCAACGTCGTGCTCAAGTTCTACGAGGCGGCCGGGCGGACGTTCGTGTCGTGGATCCGGCGCGAGGCTCCCGAGGTCCTGAAGCGCCCCGATATGGCGCCCGTGCTCCACATCCTCGATTGGTCCACCTACGGCGGCGCGCCGCTGCTCGGCGTGCAGGGCGTCTCCATCATCTGCCACGGCGCCTCACCGGCCCGGGCCTTTTCCAACGCGATCCGGGTGGCGGTGCAGGCGGTCGAGAACCACCTCGACCAGGACATCGAGGCGGAGTTCGCTCAGGGGAAGGTCGTCGTATGAAGCGACCGTTCGCCGAGCTCGTGGGCACGGGACGCTACGCGCCCGCCCGGGTGATGACCAACGACGAATTCTCCAGGATCCTCGACACCTCCGATCAGTGGATCCAGGAGCGCACCGGGATCCGCGAGCGCCGCATCGCGAGCGAGGCGGAAACGAACGCCTGCATGGGGAAGGCGGCCGCGCTGCAGGTGCTAGGCGATCTGGGCCTCGGACCGCTCGACGTGGACGCCATCGTGTACGCCACGGCCTCGCCCGACCGGCTGCTGCCCTCCCAGGCATGCGACCTGCAGGCCATCCTCGGCGCCAAGCGCGCCGCCGCGTTCGACGTCGGCGCAGCCTGCGCCGGGTTCGTGTACGCCCTGATCGTCGCCGAGGCGCTCGTGGCCGCCGAGCAGGCGCGGCACGTGCTGGTGATCGCGGCGGAGCGGCTCACCAAGATCATGGACTGGTCGGACCGCGCCACGGCGGTGCTGTTCGGCGACGGCGCGGGCGCGACCCTGGTCCGCAAGGGCGACGGCTCGCGCGGCATCCTCTCCTCCTACATGAAGTCCGACGGCACGCTCGCCGAGCTGCTGTACCGCCCGGGCGGCGGCGCCGTGCACCCGCCCGACGAGGCGCTGCTCACGGACCACAGCTACTACATCCAGAT
>JBOHSO010000289.1:0-3491 GCA_050921685.1 Gemmatimonadales bacterium | reverse complement strand
TCGGCGTGCTGCTCGGGGGTCGCGCCATCTACTCGCCCAGCACTCATGGCAATTTCGGCAAGGACCAGGCGACCCATATCGTCGGCCTGATCGGGTTTTCCTTCCTGCAGTCCGGCAGTCCGCGCCGCGGCCCCAAGGACGCGGACTCGGATGGCGTCATCGACAAGCGGGACGCCTGCCCGAACACGCCGCTCGGAGCCACGGTGGACGTGCGCGGCTGCCCGGGCGACGCCGATCAAGACGGGGTGCTTGACGGGATCGACAGGTGTCCCAACACGCCCGCCGGGGCGAGCATCGACACTTTCGGCTGCCCACTCGATGCCGACCGCGACGGGGTCGCCGACGGTCTCGACCAATGCCCCGACACCCCGTCCGGCGCCACGGTGAACACGGTGGGCTGCCCGTCCGACACGGACCGGGACGGCGTGCCGGGCGGACTCGACCAGTGCCCCGATACGCCGGTCGGCGCGGCGGTCGACGTGCATGGCTGCCCCACCGACGCCGACGGCGACAAGGTATTCGACGGGGTCGACAAGTGTCCGGCCACACCCGCCGGGGTGGTGGTGGACGCAACCGGCTGTCCCAAGGACGGCGACAACGACGGCGTCCCCGACGGGCCGGACAAATGCCCGAGCACGCCGGTCGGAGTGCGGGTAGACGCCTCCGGTTGCCCGCTGGCCAACGACGCCGACCGGGACGGCGTCGAGGATCGGCTGGACCGCTGTCCCGGCACGCCAGTGGGGACGCCGGTGGACCAGAACGGTTGCGTCGTGCTGTTCCGGGAAGAGCGGGCGCCCGGCAGGCGCCCGACGCTGGTGCTGCGTGGCGTGACGTTCGAGACCGGCCGTTCGGCCCTCAAGCCGGCGTCCCACGCCGTGCTCGATCAGGTCGCCGGATCGCTCGTGGCGAACCCCGAGATCCGGATCGAGGTCGCGGGTTACACCGACAACACCGGGTCGGCGGCGCTGAACACGCGGTTGTCCAACGCGCGGGCCCTGGCCGTGCGGGCCTATCTCGCCCGCAAGGGCGTCGCGCCGTCCCGGATGGTGGCGCGCGGCTACGGGCCCACGAATCCCGTGGCCTCCAACGCGACCCCCGCGGGTCGCGCGCAGAATCGGCGGGTCGAGCTGCACAAACTGCCGTAAACCCCGCTCATGCCGCCGCATCGCCTCGCCGTCTGCCTGCTGGTGTTCGCCGCCTCCGCGCCGCTCGCGGGGCAGGCGCCCGTCACCATCCCCACGCCACGCACGGTGCTCGGCTTCCACCCGGGGGATGATCGCAAGCTCGCCGACTGGCCGACGCTGGTGCGCTATTACGAGGCGCTCGCCCGGGCCAGCGACCGGGTGGACTACCGCGAGCTCGGCAAGTCGACGCTCGGCGCCCCGTTCATCGTGCTCGCGATTTCCTCGCCGGCGAACCTGCGGCGGCTCGACCTCCTCCGGCGCAGCAATGCGCGCCTCGCCGACCCGCGTACGATGCGCACGAACCGCGACGCGGCCGCCGCGGTGCGGGACGGTCGGGTCATGGTGCTGCTCACCTCCGGGATCCATTCCGACGAGGTCGGCGGCAGCCTCAGCCCCGCGCTGCTCGCCTACCGCCTCGCCACGGACACGAGCTCGGCCACCCGCACCATCCTCGACCAGGTGGTCCTGTGGCTCGTGCCGTCTCTCAACCCCGACGGCGTCAGCATCGTGGCGAAGTGGTACGCGCGGACGCTGGGGAGCGCCGCCGAGGGGAGCGACCCGCCCGAGCTGTATCACCATTACACCGGTCACGACAACAATCGCGACTGGTACGCCTTCACCCAGGTCGAGACGCGGTTGGTGGTGGACTCGCTGTACGGCGTCTGGCACCCGCAGATCGTGCTCGATCTCCATCAACAGGGAGGGGCGGGCTCGCGGATGTTCCTCCCGCCCTACCTCGACCCGATCGAGCCCAATGTCGATCCGCTGCTCGTCGACGGTACCAACGCCATCGGCACCGCCGTCGCCTGGCAGCTCGCCGGGCAAGGCAAGACGGGGATCTCGGTCAATGCCATCTACGACGCCTGGACTCCGGCGCGCGCCTACGCGCACTACCACGGAGCCGTCCGCATCCTTTCCGAGACGGCGAGCGGCGATCTCGCCAGCCCCGTGCAAATCCCCTTCGATCGCCTGCAAGCGAGCGCGCGCGGCTTCAACCCGCGGGAGCGCTCCTGGAATTTCTCCGCTCCCTGGCCAGGGGGGCGGTGGACGCTGCGCGACATCGTGACCTACCAGACCGACGCCGCCTACGCGCTGCTCGAGCACGCCGCCCGCTTTCGCGACCGGTGGCTGTCGAACTTCCTGTCGGTCGGCTGGCGTGCGGTGCGCGGCTGGCGCGGCTGGCCGTACGCCTACGTCATTCGCCGCCAGCAGGACTCGATTGGGCTCAGCTCCCTGCTCGGAGTGTTGTCGCGCGGCGACGTCGAGATCCGCGCGGCGCAGCAAGCGTTCTCGGTGGGCAACCAACGGTTCCCGGCGGGGACCTACGTCGTGGTGTTGCGCCAGCCGTATGCCGCATTTGCCAAGACGCTGCTCGAGCCCCAGCGCTACCCCGACCGCCGCCAGTACCCGGGAGGCCCACCCGAGCGACCGTACGACGTCACCGCTCACACCCTGCCATTGCTCTTCGGGATCACCGTCGTGGAAGTCGGCGATTCCCTCCGGGTCCCCCTGTCGGGTCCGGTGGCACCGCCGCGCGCGACTCCGGGCTACCCCGGCTTCTCCGAGGGCACGGCTCCCCGCATCGGACTGTACCGGTCCTACGCCGCCTCCATCGACGAGGGATGGACACGCTGGGTGTTCGACACATGGAAGGTGGCCTACGTCTCGCTCGTGGATTCGGTGGCGCGCGATGGTCGGCTGAAGGAGAAATTCGACATCATCCTGCTGCCCAATCAGTCGCCGCGTGAGATCGCCGAAGGGTTGCCGCAGCGCCGCTACCCGGCGCCGTACGCAGGCGGGCTCGGCCCGGAGGGGATCCAGGCCCTGCGCCAGTTCGTGGTCGACGGCGGCACGCTGGTCGCGCTCAACGACGCGAGCCGGTTCGCGATTCAGTCCTTGCTCCTTCCGGTGCGCAACGTGCTCGAGGGAGTGCCGGAAGTGGATTTCTACGCCCCCGGCTCGTTGTTTCGCATCGGCGTCGACCAGAGTCACCCGATCGCGCGCGGGATGCCGTCCGAGACGGCGGCGTGGTTCGAGAACAGTCCGGCGTTCGACGTACTCGACTCGAATCAGGTACGGATCGTGGCCCGCTACCCTGACGATCCCGGAGACGTGCTGCTCTCGGGGTGGGTTCGCCACCCGGAGCGGGTGGCGGGGCGCGCCGCGCTGGTGGAGGTCCGGGTGGGAGCCGGTCGGGTGGTGCTCTTCGGCTTCCGGCCGCAGTACCGGGGGCAGAGCCTGGCGACTTATCCCTTGCTGTTCAACAGCTTGCAACTGCCCTAACGGTCGGTGACCTGAACCCTTGTC
>JBOHSO010000288.1:0-6022 GCA_050921685.1 Gemmatimonadales bacterium | reverse complement strand
GCGCTCCACCACGCGGCGGGCGTACCCGGCGTCGCCCAGCTCCAGGCTGATCATCCCCCCGAACCCGCTCATCTGGCGGCAGGCCAGGTCGTGCTGCGGATGCGCGGGGAGCCCCGGGTAATGGACGCGTTGCACCTTCGGGTGTTGCTCGAGCCACTGGGCGATGCGCCGGCCGTTGGCGTCGTGCGCGCGCATGCGCACCGGCAGCGTCTTGATGCCGCGCAGGGCGAGCCAGCAGTCGAACGGCCCGGGCACCGCGCCGCTGCTGTTTTGAATGAAGCCGAGACGCTCGGCCACTTCGTCGCCTGCGGTGACGAGCAGCCCCCCCACCATATCGCTGTGACCGTTCAGGTACTTGGTCGTGGAGTGCAGCACGATGTCGGCGCCATGCTCGAGCGGCCGCTGAAAGCAGGGGGTGGCGAACGTGTTGTCGACCACGAACAACGCTCCCGCACCGCGCGCCACTTCGGCGGTGGCCGCGAGGTCGCACAGTCGCATCATCGGGTTGGTCGGCGTCTCGGCGTAGACGAGTTTGGTGCGCGGCGTCACCGCGCCCGCGACCGCGTCGGTGTTACCTCCATCCACGAAGCTGAACGTGAGCCCGAGCCGCGCCCAAATGAACGTCATCTGGCGGTGCGTGCCGCCATACACGTTTTCGCCGCACACCACGTGATCGCCGGCCGAGAGCAGCTTCATCGTCGCGTCCACGGCGGCGAGGCCGGAGCCGAACGCGAACCCATGACGGCCGCCCTCGAGCGCGGCGACGTTCCGCTCCAGCACCTCTCGTGTCGGGTTCCGGGTCCGCGCGTACTCGTACCCTTTGTTCCGGCCCAGGCCGTCCTGCACGTAGGTGGAGGTCTGATAGATGGGAGACATCACCGCCCCGGCGAGGGGATCGGGCACGCTTCCGGCGTGCACGGCCCGCGTGCCGAGGCGACGCCGCCGGTCCTCGTCCAATGCCTGAGTCATGGCGGGAACGTACCGACGCCTTTCGCCCGGAGCAAGCGAGCTTTACGTTAGCGCCATGACTGACGGCAACGGGCTCTCCTGCCTGGTAGTGGACGACGAGCCGCGGCTCCGGCGCGTGCTGGTGCAGCTGCTCGAGAGCGACGGGTTCCACTGCCGCGAGGCCGGCACGGGGGTCGAGGCCTTGCAGGCGATGGAAACGGAGCCCGCCCCGCTCGTGATCTCCGACCTGCGCATGCCGCAGCTCGACGGCGTGGGCCTGCTGCACCAGCTCGCGCAGCGCTGGCCCGACACCGCGGTGGTGATGGTGAGCGCGGTGGCGGACGTGGACATCGCCGTCCGGTGCCTGCAGCTCGGCGCGTTCGACTACGTCAGCAAGCCGTTCAACCTCGATGAGGTGCGGGCGCGGGTCCAGCAGGCGATCGAGCGCCGCCAGCTGAAGCTCGAGTTGAAGAGCTACCAGGAGCAGCTGGAGGCGCGCGTGCGCGCGCAGGCGGGGCGCATCGAGGAGCTGTTCCTGGGTGGGGTCCAGGCGCTCGCCCAGGCGCTCGAGGCGAAGGATGCGTACCTGCGCGGCCATTCGCAGCGGGTGGCCGTGTACGCCGTGCGGATCGCCCGGCGATTGGGGATGGATGCCGCCACGATCGATGCGATCTCCCTCGGCGGCCACCTGCACGACATCGGGAAGATCGGCGTGAGCGAGGAAGTGTTGCACAAGGCCGGCAAGCTCACCGAAAGCGAGTACCGTCACGTCATGGAGCACCCGGTGATCGGCGCCCGCATCCTCGGTCCGCTGCTGCGGGAGGCGCCGCTCGTGATCGCGATCGTGCGCTCGCACCACGAGCGCCTCGACGGGCGCGGCCTTCCGGATGGGCTGAAGGGCGACACGATTCCCCCCGCCGTGCGAATCGTATCCGTGGCCGACGCGTTCGACGCGATGACCAGCGAGCGGCCGTACCGGCATTCGCTTCCCGTCGAGCGCGCCCTCGCGGAGCTGCGCATCCAGCGCGGCATCCAGTGGGATCCGGCCGCGGTAGACGGGTTTTTGCAGGAATTCCCCGATCCCGCCCACCTGCCGATCTCCACGCCCGAGCTGGCGGCGGGGCCCTCTCCCGCATCGGTCGGTTGACGAGCCGTTCGGCTATTTCGTAACGTTGCGGGCATGCACGACACATTGATGGTCGGCATTTCCGGCATCCGGGGGATCGTCGGCAAGGACCTGACGCCGGAGATCGTGGCCCGCTATGCCGCCGCCTTCGGGACCTGGAGCCGGACCGGAGTCACGCGGCGTCCCCGTATCGTGTTGGGGCGTGACGCGCGGACATCCGGCCTGATGTTCGCGCAGGCGGCGTCGGCCGGCCTGGTCTCGGTCGGGTGCGACGTCATCGACATCGGGCTCACCACCACGCCGTCGGCGCAGCTCGCGGTGGAGCACCACCGGGCCGCGGGCGGGATCGTCCTCACGGCGAGCCACAATCCGATCGAATGGAACGCCCTCAAGTTCGTCGGCGCCGACGGCGTGTTCATCGACGAGACCGCCGGGGCGCAGGTCCGCGCGCTGGCCGCGGACGGACCGATCCCCAGGGCCGACCATGGGGCACTGGGCAGCGTCTTCACCGACGCCGAGGCGCTCAGCCGGCACCTGGCGGCGGTGCGACGCTTGCCCGCCGTCGACGTCGCGCGGGTACGCAAGCGACGCTTTCGGGTGGCGCTCGACACGTGTCGCGGCGCGGGCGGGGCCATCATGCCGGCCTTGCTCGAGCGCCTCGGTTGTGAAGTGGCCGGCATCAACCTCGAGGCCGACGGTCGGTTCCCCCGGCCCCCGGAGCCGATCCCGGAGAACCTCGGCGCCCTCGGCGCCGTGGTGCAGCGCGTGGGGGCCGACATCGGGTTCGCCGTGGACCCCGACGTGGACCGGCTGGCGATCGTGGACGAGCAGGGGGAGCCGATCGGGGAAGACTATACGCTCGCATTCGCCGTGCGCGCGGTGCTCGGCAAACCGCCGGAGCCGGAACGGGTGAAGAGTGCCAAGCCCCGCCCACCGCCGCCGCCGCCCGGCCCCGCCATCGTGGTGTGCAATCTCTCCACCAGCCTCGTCGTCGAGCACGCCGCCCGCGACTGCGGGGCCGAGCTCGTCCGGACGCCGGTGGGGGAAGCGCACGTCGCGCGGGCGATGATCAGCCGGCAGGCGCCGATCGGCGGGGAAGGAAACGGCGGGGTGATGTACGCGGCGCTGCACGTAGGGCGGGACGCGCCCGTCGGGGCGGCGCTCGCGCTCACCTTGCTGGCGCGCGACGGCCGCCGGGTGAGCGAGCTGGTCGCCTCGGCGCCCCGCTACACCATCGTGAAGGACAAGGTGGCGAAGGAGCGCGCGCTCGGGCCGGTGTACGCGGCGCTGCGGACACGGTTCTCGGATGCCTCGGTGGACGAGCGTGACGGCCTCCGACTCGGTTGGCGCGACCGGTGGCTGCACGTGCGGCCGTCGAATACCGAGCCGATCATCCGGCTCATCGCCGAGGCGCCGACGGCGGCCGAGGCCCGGGGGCTCGTGGAAGCGGGACGGGCGCTATGTGCGGGATCGTAGGCTACACCGGGAGTCGGCCGGCGGCGGCGCTGGTGCTCGAGGGGCTGAAGCGGCTGGAGTACCGTGGCTACGACTCCGCCGGACTGGCGGTCGTGGGCGACGGCCGCCTCGAGGTGTTCAAGGCCGCCGGGAGGATCGCGGCGCTCGAGCAGGCGATAGGGGCTCGGTTGCCGGCCGGCCACACGGCACTCGCCCACACGCGCTGGGCCACCCACGGCGCCCCCAACGAGACGAACGCGCACCCGCACGTCGACTGCGGTGGACTCCTCGCCCTGGTTCACAACGGCATCATCGAGAATGCCGGCGTGCTGCGCACGGCGCTGGCGCAGCGCGGCCACCGCTTCCGCTCCGAGACCGACACCGAAGTGCTGGCGCACCTGATCGAGGAGCTGCACTCGGCGGGAGCGCCGCTCGCCGACGCAGTGGCGGGGGCGCTGCAGCAGGTCGAAGGGACCTACGGCATCGGCGTGATCTCGACGCGCGAGCCCGACACCATCGTGGCGGCGCGGCACGGCTCGCCGCTGCTCGTGGCGATCGGCACGGGAGAGCATTTCATCGCCTCCGATGCCTCCGCGGTGCTGGCCCACACCCGCTCGGTGGTCTACCTCGACGACGGTGAGCTCGCCGTGGTGCGCCCCACCGACTACCGAATCCTCGATCTCAGCGCGGTCGAGAAGGTGAAAGCGGTCACTCGCCTGAGCTGGGACCTGCCGACGATCGAGCGCGGCGGCCACGCGCACTTCATGCTGAAGGAGATCCTGGAGCAGCCGGAGAGCCTGCAGAACACACTGCGCGGGCGGCTGCTCGAGGAAGACGGCGACGTCCGCCTCGGCGGCCTGAATCTCACCGACGAGGAGCTCCTGCCCATTCAGCGGATCGTCATCACCGGCTGCGGCACATCGTGGCACGCGGGCTTGATCGGCGAGTACATGATGGAGGAGCTGGCGCGGCTCCCCACCGAAGTCGAGTACGCCTCTGAGTTTCGCTACCGGAACCCCATCGTGGATGAGCGCACGCTGGTCGTCGGCATCTCGCAATCGGGCGAGACCGCCGACACGCTGGCGGCGCTGCGCGAGGCGAAGCGCCGCGGCGCCCGCACCCTGGGCCTCGTCAACGTCGTGGGGAGCACCATCGCGCGCGAGGTGGATGGCGGGATCTATCTCCACGCCGGCCCGGAGATAGGGGTCGCCTCCACCAAGGCGTTCACCAGCCAGATCGCGGCGCTGGCCCTGCTCACCCTCAAGATGGGACGGCTGCGGGCGCTTTCGATCTTGCAGGGCCGCGAAGTGGTGCGCGCGCTGGCCAGGCTCCCCGGGCTGGTGGAGCGGACGTTGGCCGGAGCGCCGGCGATCGAGCAGCTGGGCGAGCGCCTGGCGCGCGCCGGCAACGTGCTGTACCTGGGCCGCGGCTACAATTTCCCGGTCGCACTGGAAGGCGCTCTCAAATTGAAGGAGATCGCCTACATCCACGCCGAGGGCTACCCGGCGGCCGAGATGAAGCACGGTCCCATCGCGCTGATCGACGACCTCATGCCGGTCGTGTTCATCGCGCCGCGCGACGCCGTGTACCAGAAGGTCGTGTCGAACGTGGAGGAGGTGAAGGCGCGCGGCGGCCGGGTGATCGCGGTCGTCACCGAGGGGGATACCGGGCTGGCACGCCTCGCCGACCACCTGATCGAAGTGCCCGAAACGCTGGACCTGCTCACGCCGGTGCTGACCGTCCTGCCGCTCCAGCTCCTCGCCTACTACATCGCGGTGCGCCGCGGGTGCAACGTGGACCAGCCGAGAAACCTGGCGAAGAGCGTGACGGTGGAATGACGGTGCGGTGAGGGTCGTTCTGCAACGCGTTTCCCGCGCCGCAGTCCGCGTGGATGGCCGCGTCACCGGAACCATCGGTCCGGGGGTCGTCGTGCTGGCGGGCTTCGCCCCGACCGACACGGCGGAGACGCTCGCCTGGATGGCCGATAAGGTGTTGTCGCTGCGGCTGTTCGGGGATGACGAGGGGAAGATGAATCGTGGCCTGGACGAGGTCGGCGGCAGCGTGCTCGTGGTGTCACAATTCACTCTGTACGGTGACGTCCAGAAGGGGCGGCGGCCCAGCTTCGTGGCCGCGGCGCCGCCGGCGGTCGCCATCGCGCTGTACGAGCGGTTCGTCGCGCGGCTCACCGAGCGCGCCGGGCCGCTCGGCGTCCCAGTCGCGACCGGGGAGTTCGGTGCGATGATGGAAGTCGAGCTCGTGAACGACGGCCCGGTGACGCTCGTGCTCGATCGGTGAGCCCGCTGGTGTGCCCGTCCTGTCCATGACCGCGGACGCCCCGATCGTGCTGGCCAGCGGCTCGCCCCGCCGCCGCCAGCTGCTCGAGATGCTGCGCGTCCCCCACCGCGTGGTCGTCCCCGACGTGGACGAGTCGCGGCGGGACGGCGAGTCCCCCGAGCGCTACGTGGTGCGCCTGGCGCGTGCCAAGGCGCGGGT
>JBOHSO010000287.1:0-4895 GCA_050921685.1 Gemmatimonadales bacterium | reverse complement strand
CCCGAGGCGTTCGAGGCAGCCCAGCGCGTGGCGGAGCGCGCGCTGGGACTCGGCGCGAAGCGAACCGCAGCGACCGCGCTCCGAGCGGCCGAGCGAGCGGCCGGGACGGACCCGGAGCGACTCGCTCTGCTCGACCGGTTGCGGCGGCGCGAGCAATAGGGTGTAGCACAGCGACTTGTCGGATCGGCCCTGCCACTTGGCCGGCGCGTGGCCCCCTCGGCCTAGACTCCTCCCCACGGTCCGTGCTTGCCGTGGAGCTTCAGGTAGCCGCCCGTTGGAGGAGGGGTACGATGTCCGCATTCGCAAAGCGTGCCAGCGCGCTAGGACTCTCGGCGAGTCTCCTCGCACTGCTGGCGCTCGCCCCCCTCGTCGCCGTGTCCTGCAACGAGGGCCCCGTGGAGCCGGACAGGGAGGCATCACCGATACTACGATTGTGGTCGCTGAGCGTGAGCGAATCCGACTCACGTGGGTCGCGATGCCGGACACGACCGGCGTGGGTCGGATCGACAGCGCGTTCGCCAGGCTCGGCGCTGGTGAGATTGAGCGAGGGTTGGACCTGCTGCGCGACTTGCTGACATCGCACCAACCCTCCCTCCCGGCCGCCGTGCGAGCCCGCGTCGTCGCGCGGCTGGCCGAAGCGACCTGGTCGCTGGGTGCGAGGGACTCCGCACGCGCCTTCCTTCGGGAAGTCGTCTTGGCCGACCCGTTCTACACTCCACCGGTCGACCTCTTCAACCCCGAGCTCCGGGCGGCCTACGTCCAGGTGCGCCAACAAACGCCGGTGATTGGTCTTCGGGGTCCGCGTGACACCGTGATCACGCCGCTGCGAGACACGGTGCCCGTCGAAATCGGGGTGGGCCGACCGGGCCAAGTTCAGCTCTTCCTGCGGCTCACGAGCCCGCGGCCGCGGGACTCGCTGTTGACGGCGCTTTGGGTGGACAGCGTAGCGACGGCGAAGGTTTCGCTCATGGCACCGAACGGCAGCGTGCTGGCGCCGGGTCTTTACGCGATCGACGGTGAGGTCGCGTCGCCCAGAGGAGGCGCGCGCGCGCTGCTCCAGCTCACGCTTGAGCGCCTACCGGTCGACACGACCCCGCACGCGGCGCCCCGGCCGGCCGGCACGGTTAGACCGGAGATCAGGACACGAGGCGCGACGGGTCGCACCATTCTCGGGGGTGTCGGCCTCGGCGCATTGGCCGTGATCATTCCGGTCGCGGTCAACGACGGCGATCTCAGCGGTCGTTCAGTCCCCGTCGCGGCCGGCGTGATCGGGGGGGTGGTCGCGTTGGGGAACATCGTCTTCAACCGCCCGCGCCTGCCGATCCCGGAGAACATTGCGTACAACGAGGCGCTGCGTGCCCAGTGGCAGGACCAGAACCGTACGATCGCCGCGGAGAACGCGACCACGCTCAGGCTTGCACCCCTGAGGGTACGCGCGATTGGCGAGCCATGATCGCGCGCGTGCAGGTGCTGCGACAAGCCGTGCCGCTGTGCGGCTTGCTTCTGACCGGAACCCGGCTTGCCGCTCAGACCGTGACTGCCAGCGCCGTGATCGCCAACCCCAAGAGCAGCGTGCGACTGGGTGGGGTGACCGACCGGGGAGCCGGTCTATGGGCCGGAGTCGCATTCGACCTGCAGGTCGGCCGGTTCGAGATCCGGGGCAGTGGCATGCGGGGCCGGTTGACGCCTGGGGAAGCAGGTGCGGCCCCCGACCGGGACGTCGGCGAGACGTCATTCGGCCTCGGGTACGCCGTCCGCCCCTGGCTCGGGTTCGAGCTGCAATACACCGCCCGAGCATTCAGGTCGGCCGCAGGCCGTCAGCGTTGGGACATGCTTGGCGTCAGCGCCAGCGCGAGGCATGATCTCGGCATCCCGGACGTGCGCGCGTTCGCCGCTCTTGTCTATCTGCCGATCGTCACCCTCAGTGACCAGAAGGGACCGAGCTTCGCCTTCGGCAGCGAGGTAGGGATCTTCGTCGCGCCAAGCCGGACACCGCTCGTCGTCCAGCTCAGCTATGGGGTCCAACGATTCCGCTTTCCGGCAACTACCGGTCGTTCTGAGCAGTTCGAGACGCTCACGCTCTCAGTTGGCGCGCGAGTGCGACGGCTCGATGGGCGGTGGAGGCTCGGCGGTTAGACCCGTTGCCCAGGCGCATCTCCACGCGCCCATGCCCCGATCCGTGACCCGCAATCCGCATTATCTTACCGACCACCATGGCCGGCCGATCCGAGGTCAACAGCAGAGTGACCAAGCCACGGCGCGAGCGCGGCAAGGCCCCCCTGCGCCCCCGCCGCAGGACGCGCCGGTCTGTGCTGCAGTCCAACGATGGTGAGCCGATCCGCATCGTTCACCTCGCGGCGGAGTGCTGGCCGTACGCGCGCTCGGGCGGCCTGGGCGAGGCAGTGGCGAGCCTCGCCACCTACCAGGCGGCGGCGGGGCTGCCGACTACCGTGGTGATGCCGCTCTACCAGCAGGTCCGCAGCGTCGTCAAGGCGTTCGAGCCCGTGGGAGCCCCATTCCGGGTTCAGCTCGGCGCCAACCGTGAGACCGCCCGCCTGTGGCGGGCCGCGGATGCTCCCCGCGGCACGGATGTGTTGTTCGTGGAGCACCCCCGGTTTTTCGATCGCCCCACCCTGTACGGTGAAGGGGGGGACTACCGCGACAATCACCAGCGATTCGCCTGCCTCGCCCTGGCGGCGCTCACCGCGCTGCCGCGGATCGCCCCGGGCCTGGCGATCCTGCACGCGCATGACTGGCACGCCGCCATCTCCCTCGTCTATCTGCGCACGGCGTTCGCCAAACACCCGTACTATCGGCGCCTGCCGGCGGTGCTCTCGGCCCACAACGCCGGCTACCAGGGACACTTTCCGCCCGCCAGCCTTCCCGAGATCGGTCTCCCCTGGGAGCTGTTCCACTGGCAGCTGCTGGAGTGGTACGACCGGGTGAACTGGCTGAAGGGCGGCATCGTGTGCGCCGACGCCGTGGTCACGGTGAGCGCCACCCATGCCCGCGAGCTCCAGTCGCCCGAGGGCGGCTTCGGGCTCGGCGATACGTTCCGGGCGCTGCGCGACCGGCTGTTCGGCATCACCAATGGGATCGACTACGACATCTGGGACCCCGGGCGGGACCACGACATCGCCGCGCGCTTCACCGCCCAGGACCTCGAGGGCAAGCGGCACTGCAAGACGGCGCTGCAGGCGCGCTTCGGGCTCGCCCAAGCACCACGGACGCCGGTGTTCGGGATGGCGGCGCGGCTCGTCGCGCAAAAAGGGCTCGACTTGCTGGTCGACGGGCGCGCGCTCGGCGTCGTCGACGCGCAGTACGTCTTCCTGGGTCAGGGAGAGCGTCGCTACGTCGAACCGTTGCGACGGCTCGCGGCACGGTTCCCCGATCGCATCGCGGTCGAGACGGGGTTCACCGACCCGCTCGAGCACCTGGTGGTCGCCGGCGCCGACATGCTGCTGATGCCGTGCCAATACGAGCCCTGCGGCCTCACCCAGATGCGCGCCCAGCGCTACGGCACGCTCCCGGTCGCCCGGCGCACCGGCGGGCTCAACGACACTATCGACGACGGCATCACCGGCTTCGTGTTCGACCAGTTCTCGGTCCCCGCGCTCGGGTCCGCCGTGGCGCGCGCGGTGCGCCACTACCACGACGAGCGTGGCTGGCAGGCGCGCATGCGCAAGGCGATGGCGAAAAACTTCAGCTGGCAGCGCTCGGCGCTGAAGTACCTCGCCGTCTACCTCAAAGCGCTCGAGGTGGCCGAACGGACGGGCCGCGGGACCGACTGATGGATTTCGTCCTGGCGCTCCACAGTCACCTGCCGTACGTACTCCACCACGGCCGTTGGCCCCACGGGAGCGATTGGCTGTGCGAAGCGGCCATCGACACCTACCTGCCGCTGCTCGGAACGTTGCGCCGGCTCGCGGCGGACGGGGTCCCGGCCCCGGTCACCATCGGGTTCACCCCGGTCCTCGCCAACCAGCTGGCAGCGCCCGCGTTCGCCACCGAGCTCGAGGCGTTCATCGACCAACGACTTGAGGCCTGCGACGAAGCCGCCGCAACCTTCGCGGGGACCCAGGATGAGCCGCTGATCCCGCTGACAGCGTTCTGGCGCGATCGGTTGCACGAGCTGCGCGCGCTGTTCCGGTCCGTGCACGGCGATCTCGTTGCCCCATTTCGCGCGCTCGAGGAAGCTGGCCACATCGAGATCATGGGCGGGGCGGCGACGCACGGGTTCCTGCCGCTGCTGGGACGCGACGAGAGCATTCGCCTGCAGCTCCTCCTCGGTCGGGCGGAGCACGCGCGGCTGTTCGGTCGGCCGCCGGCCGGGTGCTGGCTCCCGGAATGCGCGTACCGCGGGCGCGGGTCGTGGGTGCCGCTGCCGGGAGCGCCGGCGGCCGCGGAACGTCCCGGTATCGAGGAGTTCGTCGCGGAGGCCGGGTTCCGGTATTGCTTCACCGACGCGCACCTCGCCGCGGCGGGCATGCCTTTGGGCGCCTACGACGAAGACATCCCGCTGGGGGCCGAGCGGTTCGACCTGCGCCGGCGCCCCCGGCGCGGCGCGCCCTACACCGGGACGGCCGAGCACTCTCCATACCGGACCTACCGCCTGCTGTCCCATCGCCCCGGCTCCGGCGTAGCCGCGCTGGTCCGTGACCCCGTTGCCTCGCTCCGCGTGTGGAGCCGCCAGGGGGGATACCCAGGTGACGGCAGCTACCTGGAGTTCCACAAGATCCGCTGGCCGGGGGGACTCAAATTCTGGCGCGTGACGGGCACCGGCATCGACCTGGGCGACAAGCAACCCTATGATCCTTCCGCGGCGCACGGTCGCGCCGCCGGGCACGCTACGCACTTCGTGCAGCTGCTGCATCGCCTCGCCCACGCCGAGCCGA
>JBOHSO010000286.1:0-4097 GCA_050921685.1 Gemmatimonadales bacterium | reverse complement strand
GAGCCCATCGAGCACGAGCTCGGTAATCTCGATCGTCCGCTCGGCGAGGGTGAGGACCTCGCCGCGTCGTGCCCGGCGGTAGGCGCGCTCCCCCGCCACTTTCACCGCCGAGTGCAGCGGCGGCCGTTGCCGCAGCGACCCGCGGAAGCCGGCGAAGACCGCCTCCACGGCCGCCCGATCGATCGACTGCCAGGCGTCGGACAGCTGCACGGGCGCGCCCGTCGCGTCGTCGGTCGCGGTGATCGTTCCGAGGCGAATCACCCCCTCGTATGACTTGCGCCACCCGGCGGCGAACGGTGCGAGCCGGGTGGCGCGCCCGACTACGACCACCAGCAGCCCGGCGGCGAACGGATCGAGCGTCCCAAGGTGGCCGACCCGCTTCGTGGCGAGCGCCCGCCGGACGACGTCCACCACGTCGTGCGAGGTGGGGCCGACCGCCTTCGCCACCAACAGCACCCCGCCGCTCAGGCTTCGTTCTCCTTCAGCTCCTTGAGCACTCGATCGATCTGTTGCGCGTGCTCGAGTCCGCGATCGAGGCGGAAATGCAGCTCCGGGTTGGTCCGCAGGCGCAGGGTGCGAGAAAGGCTGGCCCGCAGAAACCGCGCGGCGCTCGCGAGACCCTCGAGGCTCTTCGTCTTTTCTTCCTCGCTCCCCATCACGCTCACCCGCACGGTCGCGTGCGCCAGATCGGCCGACACTTCCACGCCGGTCACCGTCACGAACCCGATGCGCGGGTCCCGCACGTTTCCCGTGAGGAACTCCGCCACACTCTGGCGGATCAGCTCCCCGACCCGCTCGGGGCGATGGCTCGCGGTGCGCATGTCAGAAGTAACTCGTGCTCGAGTCGATGATGCGCGCGCCGGCAGCCCCGTCCACCAGCCGGTCGGCCTCGCGCAACACCTGCTCGGCGTGCCGCCGGTCGGTGCTCACGACGCATGCCGAGAGCTCGGCCCGCTGCCACAGGTCGTGGTGCCCCGTTTCGGCGGCCGATAGGTTGAAGCGCTGGTGCAGGCGATCCTTGAGGCTCTTCACGATCTGCCGCTTCTCCTTCAGCGAGTGGCAGCCGTCGAGGTGCAGCTCCCAGGTGACCACGCCGACGATCACGGCTCAGGCGCCCCGGGACGCGCCCCCCGGGCTGGAGGCCCCCGTATCGAGCGAGCGCGCCACTTCTTCGATCCGGTACGCCTCGATCAGATCCCCGACTTTGACGTCGTTGAAATTTTCTACCCCGATGCCACACTCGAAGCCCTCGCGCACCTCGCGCGCATCGTCCTTGAAGCGCTTGAGGGACGCCAGGGTCCCATCGTACACCTCCACACCGTTGCGGACCACCCGCACGCGCCCGGTGCGCGGGATGATTCCGCTTCGCACGAAGCTGCCGGCGACGGTGCCTACCTTAGCGATCTTGAACAGCTGACGCACCTCGGCTTCGCCGAGTACGACTTCCTTCTTCTCGGGCGCCAGCAGTCCTTCCATCGCCGCCTTCACCTCGTCCACCGCCTCGTAGATGATCCGGTAGGTGCGGATCTCCACCCGCTCCCGCTCGGCCGAAGCGCGGGCGTTGGAATCGGGGCGCACGTGGAAGCCGATGATGATCGCGCCGGACGCCTTGGCGAGCAACACATCCGAATCGGTGATGGAGCCGACGCCGCGGTGCACCACTTCGACTTTCACCTCCGCGGTGGACAGCTGGGCCAATGCGTCGGCCAGCGCCTCGGCGGGCCCGCCCTGATCCGCCTTGATGATGACGCGCAGTAGCGCCACCCCGCCGGCCACGCGCTCGGCCATGAAATCCTCGAGCGTCTTGACCCGGCTCGTCCGGCGATGCTGGGCCTCGCGCTCCAAGCGCTGCCGCTTCTGCGCGATCTCGCGCGCGGCCGCGGGGTCCTTCATCGCCGTGAACGCGTCGCCCGCTTCGGGCACCCCTTCGAACCCGAGGATCTGCACCGGGATCGACGGGCCCGTGGCGGCCACCGTCTGGCCCCGCTCGTCGAACATTGCGCGCACGCGTCCGGAGAACTGGCCGCAGATAAAATCGTCTCCGACCTTAAGCGTCCCGTTCTGCACCAGAATGGTCGCCACCGGGCCCTTGCCCGGGTCGAGCGTCGCCTCGAGAACGGTGCCCTGCGCAAGCCGTTCCGGGTTGGCCTTCAGGTCCAGGAGCTCTGCCTGGAGCAGGATCTGATCGAGCAGCTCGGTGATGTTGGTGCCCTGCTTGGCCGAAATCGGGGTCGCGAGGGTGGTGCCGCCGAATTCCTCGAGCACCACACCGTGCGCCAGGAGGTCTTGCTTGACCTTCTGCACGTTGGCCGCGGGCAGGTCGATCTTGTTGATCGCGACGACCAGCGGCACGCCGGCATTCTTGGCGTGTGAGATCGCCTCGACCGTCTGCGGCATGATGGCGTCGTCCGCCGCGACAACCAGCACCACGAGGTCGGTGACCTGCGCGCCGCGGGCGCGCATTGCGGTGAAGGCTTCGTGTCCCGGGGTATCGAGAAACGTGATGGAGCGCGCGTCCTTCAGCGTGACGCGATAGGCTCCGATGTGCTGGGTGATGCCCCCGGCCTCCCCGGCCACGACGTTGGATTTGCGGATGTAGTCGAGCAGTGACGTCTTGCCGTGGTCCACATGCCCCATGACGGTCACGATCGGGGGCCGCGGCTGCAGCTGCTCGGCCTGGTCTGCGGGCTGCTCCGGCGCCGCGATGGCGTATTCCTCTTCGCGCGTCGCCTGGAAACCGAACGCCGACGCGATCAGCTCGATCAGGTCGAAATCGAGCCGCTGGTTGATCGTCACCATCTGCCCCAGCTCCTTGAAGGCGAACGTGACGATCTGCGTCGGCGGCACTTTGAGGACGTTGGCCAGCTCGCTGACGGTGATGAACTCCGTCACGCGCACGAGCGTCTTCTCGCGCTCCTTTTCGGCCGCGCGCCGCTCCTCCTGCAGATCACGGAAGCTGGGCCCTTCGTCGCGTGGTCGAGCGCCTTTCTTGACCACCGGGCCTTTGATCGACGCGAGGGTGCGCGAGATGTTCTGCGCCACGGCTTCCTGATCCACCATCGACTTCCGGCCCTTCTTGCGTTTCTTGCCGGCCTTGTCGCGGCGCCGCTCTTCCAGGGCGCCGGCGCCCGGTGCCGCGGACGCGACCGGCCGCGGCGGCACCGCTCCGCCGGGCATCCCACTGGCCACGGGCTTGGGCCGCACCGGAGTGGGGACGACGGACCGCGGTGATCCCAGATGGGGCGCGACTGGCGATACCGCCGGCGCGGCCGACGCCGGAGGAGCGGCTGAGAACGCGCCCACCGCCGGGGCCGGTTCGAGTCCGGGCTCGGCCGCCCGCAGGTCGCGGAACAGCGCGGCGGCGCGCTCCTCGAGCGAAATCGCCGGCTTTTCCTCCTCCAGCACCCGGCTGGCCTCCAGCGCGGCGCGCGTCCGGAGCTCCTGCTCGGCCGCGACGCGGGCCGCTTCCTCCTGCGCCTCGGCTTCGGCCGCCGCGACTTCGGCCGCGGTGCGACGCCGCCGCTTGGGGCGAGCTTCCTCCACCACCGGGGCCGGCTCCACGGCTTTGACGACGCGCCGGCGCTTCGGCGCGGCCGCAGACGGCTCCTTCTGTCGCCGCTTCTCGCGCTCCCAGCGCGCGCGCATCATCGCCACCTGCTCGTCCTTGAGCGGCGTGAGATGGCTGCGCACGAAGATGTCCATCTCCTTGAGCATGGTCATCACCTGCTCGCTGGAGATGCCGAACTCCGCTGCCAGATCATGAATCCGTGTGGCCACCCTATTCCTCCGAAACCCGCATCAGGCCGCGCGCCAAGGCGCGATCCGTGACGCCCACGGCCTGGACCGGCGAACGCCCGAGTCGGGCGCCGAGGCGCGCTGCCGTCGGGCCCGCGAGCACGGGAACCCCCCGGGCTACCGCCAACCGCTCCACCTTGTCACGGGTCCGCTCGCTCGCGTCCGCCGCCACCACCACGACCGCCAGGCGGTTGTGTTGCAGCCGAGCACGCACGCCCGCCACACCGACCACCACGTGTCGCGCACGCGCCCCGAGCCCGAGCAGCCCCGCCAATGCTTCGCTCACGCCGGCTCCGTGGGGG
>JBOHSO010000285.1:0-4923 GCA_050921685.1 Gemmatimonadales bacterium | reverse complement strand
TACCAGCGCCAGACATCCGGCTCGATCGGCTCGCCGACCGTGGTCATGTGCTTGAAGCGGTAGTTGTACTTCTTCGGCTCGTCCGGGCCGAGCTTTCGCAGCATGCGGATCGTGGTAGGCGCCGTGTGGAAGATGGTGACGCCAAGCCGCTCCGCGATCCGCCAGGGACGGCCGGGATCCGGATACGTCGGCACGCCCTCGTACATCACGCTGGTCGTCCCGAGCGACAGGGGACCGTACACGATGTAGGAGTGCCCGGTGATCCACCCGATGTCGGCTAAGCACCAATAGGTGTCCTCCGGGTGGATGTCCTGGTAGTACTTGGAGGTGCCCGTGACGTAAGCGAGGTAGCCACCGGTCGAGTGCTGGCATCCCTTGGGTCGGGCCGTCGTGCCGCTCGTGTACATGAGGAAGAGCGGCGCCTCGGCGGGCATGGAGACCGGCTCTACCGTCCGTCCGCGATAGTCACCGAGCAGCTCATCCACGAAGAAATCCCGGCCGGGGACCATGGGGCTCTTGGACGCGTACTGGCCGGGGTGACGTCGCCAGACCAGCACCTTGGCGACCTCGGCGCCGAGCGCGCGCGCCTTCGCCACGGCCTCGTCGGCCTTGGCCTTGTGGTCGATCAGATCGCCGTTGCGGTAGTAGCCGTCCATCGTGACCAGGATGTGGCTTCCCGAGTCGGCGATCCGCTCGCCGCACGCGGTTCCGCTGAACCCGCCGAACACCTCGGAGTGGATGACGCCGAGCCGGGCGCAGGCGAGCATCGAAACGGGCAGCTCCGGAACCATCGGCAAGTGGAAGGTCACCCGGTCGCCGGTCTTCACGCCGGCGAAGTCCCGCAACAGCGCGGCGAACTCGTTCACCCGGCGGTAGAGTTCCTGGTAGGTGATCGCCTTGGAATCCTCGTTCTCCGGCTCAGGGACCCAGATCAACGCCGCCTTGTTCCGACGCGTCGCCAGGTGGCGGTCGACGCAGTTGTGGGAGGCGTTCAGTCGGCCTCCCACGAACCACTTCCAAAACGGCGGGTTGCTCGTGTCCAGCGTCGTGTGCCAGTAGGCATCCCAGGTGAGCAGGTCGGCGTACTCCTTGAAGCACTCGGGGAAGTGCTGCTCGCTGAATTGCTCGAACAAGGCTGGGTCGGCCCCGTTTGCCTGCGCGATGAACGTCGCGGGCGGGTAGTAGTACTCCTCCTCGCGCCAGTGCACGGCGATCTGCGCCTCGGAGACTTGTGCCTCCTGCTCTGCTGCCATCTCCACCTCCCGCAGGAAGATGATTCGGGATACGGGCCGCCGCCGCGCCACCCAGCCCGGACACGGGTGGACACATAGCGCGGCGGCGGTCGAGGTGTCAAGGCTTGGTGCCTTCGACCGAGCCGCAACGTCGGCCGGCTTGTCAGTCGTTGAGGACCACCAAGTCGAGCTGGCGCAGCCGCTCGGGGTCGGCCACCAGGTCGATGGCGACGATCTTCCCACCCGTGGTCGTGAACTCGAAGACGACCCGCGGCCGTCCGCCCGCCGCCCACACGAGTCCCGCGGCGCCATTCACGAGCGCCGGTTGTGCGGCCTGGGCGCGTCCCTTGAAGGTGTCGGCAACAGTCTTCGCACCGCGGACCTCCGCCGCTGCGCCCATGTGCACCGCCGCGGGGTCGGCGCGGAGCACGACGTCCGGGTCGAGCACCGCGAGCAGCGCGTCGAAGTCACCGCCGCGCGAGGCGGCAAGGAAGGCGTCGACGAGGGCTCGCTGGCGGGTGCGATCGACGTCGGAAGGCGTTGCCGCTCCCTGTACGCGGCGGCGAGCGCGGCTGGCGAGCTGCCGTGCAGCGGACGGGGAGCGCCCCACGATGGGCGCGATCTCGTCAAACGGCAGGCCGAACATGTCGTGCAGCACGAAGGCGACCCGCTCGGCGGGGGTCAGCGTCTTCAGGACCACGAGCAACGCGAGACCGACCGAGTCGGCCATGAGCGTTTCGTGGTCGGGGTCGGTCCCGTCCTCGCTGTTCGCGATCGGCGCGCGCGCGTCCAGCGGCTCCTCGGGCCGCGCCTTGCGCGAGCGCAGCATGTCCAGGCAGACGCGCGCGACGACCGTCGTCAGCCATCCCTTCAGGTTCTCGACTGGGCTCGTGTCCGCGCGGCTGAGACGGAGCCAGGACTCCTGGACGGCGTCGTCCGCTTCGTTCCGGGAGCCGAGCATCCGGTAGGCCATCGCCCGCAAATGGGTCCGGTTCTCCTCGAACCGTTCCGCCAGCCAGTCGCGCTCGTCCACGGTCACATCCCTCGGTCCCGTTCCGTCATAGTCATGACGAACTGAACCCGGCCGGTGTGACGCGGAGACGGATGTTGTGGTCGCTTCGCTCACACGCGCCGCTTTCATCAGGAGATAGTCTCGCTCCGGCACACTCGTCGTCTTCGACGCCGCCTCCCGGTACAGCCGCACCGCCGCGTCGCGTTCGCCGACACGCTCCAACAAGTGCGCGCGCACCGCGTGGAGCCGATGGCTCCCTCGCAGGCGCTCATCGCCCTGCAGCGGAGCGAGGAGTGCAAGCCCCGCGTTCGGACCTTCCACCATCGCCGTGGCGATCGCATGATTGAGCGCGACCAATGGGTTGTCGGTCATGCGCATCAGCATGCCGTACAACGCGCGAATCTGCGGCCAGTCCGTGTCCTCGGCGCGCGCCGCTTCATCGTGAACGGCCGCGATCGCTGCCTGCAGCTGATACTCGCCTACCGATCCCTGCGACAGCGCCGCGCTGGCCAGCGCCACGCCCTCCACGATGGCCTGACGGTCCCAGAGTGTTCGATCCTGCTCGTCGAGCGGAATCAACTCGCCGTGAGCCCCGGTGCGCGCCGCGCGCCGTGCATCAGTCAGCAGCATCAGCGCGAGGAGCCCGGAAACGTCTCCGTTGTCGGGCAGCAGCCTGTGGACCTCGCGCGTCAGACGAATCGCCTCGTTCGACAAGTCGGTGCGATGCAGCTCGGCTCCCGCACTCGTCGTATAGCCTTCGTTGAAGACGAGATACAACACGTGCAGCACCGAGCTCAATCGCTGCGCGCGTTCATCGGCATCAGGCAGGCGAAACGGTACGTGCGATGCCCTGATGCTCCGCTTGGCCCGGCTGATGCGTTGCCCGATGGTCGATTCCGGCACGAGAAACGCCTTTGCGATCTCGGCCGTCGTGAGACCACCCACCGCGCGCAGCGTCAGCGCGATCGCGGATGCGGGCGGGAGTGCCGGATGACAGCACATGAACAGCAGGACGAGCGTGTCGTCGGGATCGATCGCCGGCTCGCCGTCCATCATGGGGGCAACGACGACATCGACTTCCTCGGCCACGGCGGCTTCACGGTTCCGGCGTGAGATTTCGCTGCGCGCGTAGTCGGTCATGCGTCGCAGCGCGACGTGGATCAACCAGGCGCGCGGGCTGTCCGGGACGCCATCGCGCGGCCACTGGGCGGCGGCGGCGATCAGCGCTTCCTGCACCGCGTCCTCGCAGGCGGCGAAGTCGCGGAAGCGCCGGACCACCGCGCCGAGTACCTGCGGCGCCATATCACGCAGCAGGCGCTCGACGCGAGAGTCCGGTGGCGACGTCGTCACTTGAGGTCTTCGACCGAGCTCATGACTTGACGGACTTCGATCCAGAAGTGGTCGAGCGGCGCGCCGTTCACGCCCGTGACCGTCCCACCCGGCGCCGTCGACACCTCCGCCGCGATCTCATACGCGCGCTCGGGACTGTCGACGTCCACGAGCCAGTAGCCCGCGAGGAACTCCTTGGACTCGGGGAACACGCCGTCGGTGATCGGCTTCCCGCCCTTCCCCGCCCGAACGAGCTTCGCCTGGAGGGGCGATGCGAGGCCTTCCGTGCTCACGAGCTCACCAGAGGCACTCAGCTTCTGGGCCATGGCCCCCATGAACGCCATGTTCGCCTCGAGAATCTTCTTCGGCCAGCTCAGGTACTGGGTGTATCCATCGCGCGGGGTGTTCATGATCAGCATGTATTTCACAGTCTCCTCCCTGTCCCTTGGGGCCCCGGGATGGGTCCCCTTCGTAGGTAGGTCGGAGCCGAGGCCGGGGGTTCGACATTGGTCACATTCCCCCGCCGCGATCCGTCATACCTGAACGACCCGTAGAGGAAACCCATCATGACCAAGATTCGACTAAGCCCGTATGTCAACTTTCAAGGCCGGGCCCGCAAGGCCACGGCGTTCTATCGCCAGCCCACATGGCCCTGGCCCTGGGCGGCACGGACGAAGACCGGCTCACCAAGATCTTCAACGATCTCGCCGCAGGTGGCAGAATCAAGATGCCGCTGGCCGAGCAGCCCTGGGGCGCGGGGCAAGGCTGGCTCACAGACAAGTTCGGCATCAACTGGACGGTCACTATCGACAAGGCCTAACGCCCGAGGGAACCGTGATCTCGCTCAACCCTATCGGACACATTCGATCGACGTTGCGCGCGTTGGAAGAGGCGCCGCGGCAGGGCTCGGAGGGAGCGCCGGACGCGTGGCTCGAAGTGGATCCGATCTTCGCGCGAGGGCTACTCGGGATCGCTCCGGGCGACGAGGTCATCGTGGTCACCTGGCTGCATCGCGCGGATCGCGACGTGCTCGAAGTGCACCCGCGTGACGACCCCAGGAACCCGCTCACCGGAGTATTCGCCACACGGTCGTCGCACCGACCGAACCCGTTGGGGTTGCATCGTGTGACCGTGCGCGAGATCTCAGCAACCCGGCTGCGGATCGGACCGATCGAGGCGATCGATGGCACGCCGGTGGTGGGCGTCAAGGCGGTGCTGGGGGACGGCGCGTGAGGGGGACGAAGCGGTCACCGCTCGCGGCGATACAATCGCATCGCGATGGGCGAGGCCACGAGCACGATCACGGCCGACGCCACCAGCACCCACGCCACGTCGGCCCACACCACCACT
>JBOHSO010000284.1:0-3661 GCA_050921685.1 Gemmatimonadales bacterium | reverse complement strand
GGGTGAGCTTGATCGCCGCCACCGCCGGGTCGTCGGCCGCCTCGACGAAGAACCGCTCGACCGTCGCCTCGAATGCTTCATATGGGTGGTGCACGAGCACGTCGCCCCGCTTGAGCAGCTCGAAGATCGATTGGTCCGAGCCGAACGGGGCCAGGCCCCGGAACGCCGGATACTGCAGCTCGGGTCGCGACAGCCCGGCGACTTCGCGCAGCGCCCCGAGATCGACGAGCGAGTCTGCCTCGTACAGGTCGTCGGGGCCGAGTGCGCTGCCCTCCCCGGCTTCCTCGAACTGCAGCTCGCGCATCAGGAGATCGCGGACCGCCTGAGGCATGGCGCGCTCCACTTCGACGCGCACCACCGCGCCGTAAGGGCGGCGTTTCACCTCCTCCTCGACGACCTGCAGCAGGCTTGCCGCCCGTTCCTCGGCCAGCTCGAGGTCGCCGCTGCGGGTGATCCGGAACGCGTGTGCCGCTTCCACGCGCCGGCCCGGGTATAGGGTGTCGAGGTTCCCACGCACCACGTCTTCGATCGGCACGAAGCACTCGCCCCCGAGGGGCACGAACCGGGGCAGACCCTCCGGCATCTTCACGCTGGCGAAGTGGAGCGCCCCGCTGCGCGGATCCCGCACCACCGCGGCCAGACAGAGCCGGGCGTGGGGGATCACCGGGAACGGGTGGCCCGGCGCCCGCGTGATCGCCTGGGGGGTGAGCACGGCGAACACCTGATCGCCGAAGTATCGCTGCATGGCGCCCCGCTGCGCGTCGTCCAGCTCCCGCCACCGCAGGATCCGGATCCCGTGCGTGGCGAGCGCCGGCTGGCACACCGTCGTCCAACAGCGCTCCTGCCGCTCGATCAGCGGACGCAGGCGGAGCTGGATCGCCGCCAGCTCCCCACGCGGCGTGAGCCCGTCGTCGGTGCGCGTCGTGAACCCGGCGGCAACCGCCCGGCCCAGTGCCCCCATGCGCACCATGACGAACTCGTCCAGGTTCGCACTGAGAATCGACAGAAACCGTACCCGCGCCAGCAGCGGTACATCGGAATCTTCAGCCAGCTCGAGCACGCGCTCGTTGAACGCGATGGTGGACAACGCTTCGTTCAACAGTTGATCCGGCGCCGGCCGCGATCCATCCCCGGGAAGCGGTGCGGCCGGTACGCGCTCGACCACGTCCCGGATCTGCACACTCTCCCGCACGCGCTGAGGCGCGACGGGTGCCGCCTCGGGACCGTGGCCGCCGGGAAACACTCCGGCCCGCATGGCAACGGCCAGGCCCGCCAGCGTGCGTGGCTCGCGCAACGCCGGCGAGCCGACCCGCGCCAGGACGTCGTCGAGCGGAAACCAGCCGTACGGCTCGACCGCGGCGGCGACCCGGCGCGCCAGCCAGACCTCGAGCACGGCCGTATCGCCTACCGTCGGCGCGATCCCCAAAAAGCGGAGCTGCCCATCGCCGCTCCCGAAATCGGTGCGCAGCAGATGGCGGCACCCCTCCTCACCACTCCCGCCGGCCACCGGCAGCGACAGGATGCCCCGCTCGTTGCGCAGCGCGATGGTATCGTCCTCGAGGGCGATGAGCGCGATCTCGCGCCGTCCCTGGGCGGACCGCGCGACCGTTTCCGCCTCGAGCTCGCGCGCGAGCTTCTCAGCTCGCTCGAACTTGCCGACGAGGAGTGGCCGCAGACCGTAGCCGCGGCGCAGCGCCGCCGTCACCATTTCCAGGCCCGGGCGTCCCGAGCGCAGGCACCGCAGTTTCGCTTCCTGGAACGACCGCGAGAGGTGTTGGCTGCGCACGGTCACGACGTCGTAGATGAACTCGAACTGCCCGCGCGAGAACAGCCGGGGGATGGTCCGCCGACTGCGGCGCTCGATTTCGAATGCGAGCCGCACCGCGAGATGGGTCGGCTCGATCAGGGCGCGGAGGCGGCGCGCCGGATCCGAATTCCCGGCGATCGCCTGCTCCCCCGTGAGCTCCTCGACTTCCGCCTCGAACGTTTGCGGTACGACCACCACGGCGGCGCCCTCGGTGCGGCCCTGGCTCCGCACCGTGAGCAGGCGCCGATCGTCGAGGCGGGAACGAAACCGGCAGGTCACGCCGCGGCGCCGCAGCGTCCAATCGGGCGCGTCGAAATACGCGTCGCGGTGGAAGGTCTGCTCGACGACCCCCCCGCGCAGCTGCAGCGGCAGGGGCTCGCGCACCATGCGATTCAGGATATCGAGGCTCGGGACCTCGCCCTTCCACTCCGCCACCGGCGGCCCAGCCATGGGGCTAGTAGGCGAATCCGGCGCGGACGAAGACGCCGGTGCGTTCGGCCGAGCGCGCGACGGCGATCGTGAGCGTGCTCGCCCGATTGAGGAACGCGAACGACAGACCGCCACCGGCGGCGCCGTGCCACGTGTCGGACGTTTCGCCCTCGAGGTACGCCCGCCCCATGTCGGCCAGCACGAAGACGCCGATCTCGGTCGGCAGGAGGGCGTAGACTCGTCCGAGCCCGGCGCGCAGCTCGGCGTTCCCGAACAGCACGGCGTCACCCGCGAAGCGGTTTTCGGGAAAGCCTCGCACCGTCGACGCCCCGCCCAGGTACGCGGCTTCGTGGAACGGATACTCCCCGAACACGCGCGACCCGGCCACCCGCAGCGCCAGCGTCGGCCCTCCCGGCACGGTCAGGTACGTGGCGGCCTCGGCCGACACCTGACCGAACCCGCGCGCTACGTCGAGCGCCGCGGGATACGCGCTTCCCGAGACCGACACGAAATGCCCACGGGACGCCCACGCCGGGTAGTCGCGCGTGTCCAGGCGGATCCCACCGGTCACCCCGACCTGGCTGAACGGCCCGATGCCGTAGGGTCGCAACACGCCGATGAAGCGTGTGGAATCGGGGTCCGAATCGGCATGCTTCAGCAGCGCACCGAGCGAGAGCCTGGTCGCGGCTGACACCGGCCAGGTCACGGTCGGCGCGAACAGGTACTGCTGCTGCGTGACCTTGTAGAACGTCGTGGACCCGGTGTCCACGGACTCGTTCCCGAAACCGTAAAACCGGACGACCTCGATGCCGGACAGGCGGAGCTGAATGCTCGTGGACGCCCGCCCGGGGAAATCCCGCAGCTCTTCGACCAGCTCGGCGCGATAGCTCGCCGCTCCGGTCGCGTACCCCGCCCGAAACATCAGTCGCGTCCGATACGGGGCGTGACGGAAGCCATACCCCGTGCGGATGGCGCCGGCCCCCATGAACAGGCCGACGTCCGGCCCGAAGCTGAGCCACGTGAGCGGCACCCAGCGCGCACCCTGATCCCGCGGCCGGCCGAGGGTGAGCGTATCGACAGGCGGCGCGGCGTAGGGCTTCATATGGATACTGGACGGGCTCCCGACGAACCGATTGGTCCCCCGATCGTCGTAGAAGCGGGTGACGCCGCCCGTGGCGGAGTCGACCAGCGTGTCGTTCCCACCGCCGCCGATGATGCGCAGCTGCGGTCCGCCATCGGCGCCGCGCACGATCGCGCGGTCGTCGCCGCCCTGGAGGTACAGCCGGATTTCCCGCGTTTCCCGCCGGTCGAAAGTCCGGGAGAAGTACGGTCTGCCGCCCGACTCGAGGCGGACGGTCGTGCGCCCGCCCTGCGCCTGCACGATCTCGGCCACGTCGGCCTGATCGGTCGTGTGGAGGTCCACGT
>JBOHSO010000283.1:0-2838 GCA_050921685.1 Gemmatimonadales bacterium | reverse complement strand
CGTTGATGGTGTCGAACGTCGTGGTCAGCTTGTTCGGGGTCGCGTACAACTGGCCGCTCGGCGCCGCCATGTCGGTCGTGATGCTCACACTCGTGGTGGCGATCCTCACGCTGGCGCACCGCCTCGAGCGCCGTTTCGACTATCGCGGCGAGCCGGGGCGCGCGCCGACCGGCCCCTTGCCCGCCATCGCCGCCGAGCGCCGCGCATGACGACCCCGCGTCGCCAGGACTGGCTCACCCGCTTCCTGTGGCTCGCCGGGATCGCCGTGTTCGTGTTCATCTACGCGCCGCTCCTCGTGGTGACGCTGTATTCGTTTCACGAGGCCCGCATCATCGCCTGGCCGCTGCGGCTCGGCACCCTGCACTGGTACGACGTCCTGTTCCGCGACCGGGGAATGATCGGGGCCGTGGTGGCGAGCCTCAAACTCGCGTTGCTGGCGGTGGTCATCGCCCTCGTGGTCGGCGTACCGGGAGCGTTCCTGCTCGACCGCCATGAGTTTCCGGGCAAGACGCTGTACCAGCGCCTCGTGCTGTTGCCGCTGATCCTGCCGGGGATCATCACCGGTGTGTCGCTGTTGAGTTTCTTCACCGCGATCGGGCTCAGTCCGGCGAGCGGCTTCCCGGCGATCCCCGGGTGGCCGGTGGTGTTGGGGCACGGCACGGCGCTGGTGTCGGTCGTGGTGACCCAGGTGTTCGCGCGACTGCAGCGCATGGACCGCTTTCAGGAGGAGGCGTCCATGGACCTCTATGCGAACGGATGGAAGACGTTCTGGCACGTCACTTTACCCAACATCCGGACGGCGGTGTTGGGCGCCGGCCTCCTGGTGTTCACCCTCAGCCTCGACGAGATCGCGGTCACCTATTTCCTGATCGGGAGACAGAACACGATTCCGCTCGAAATCTGGGGACGGCTCCGGCTCGGGATCACCCCCGAAGTGAACGCGATCTCGACGATTATCTTTCTCGTGTCGGTCATCGTCATCGTGATCTGGGCGCGCCTGATGCGCGATCCCGAAGGAGCGCAACCATGAGCGTGAGAGAATACCAGATGTTCATCGGTGGGCGGTGGGTGGATGCGATGTCCGGCAAGCAGATGGACATCACGGACCCCGCCATCGAGCGGGTGATGGCCCGGGTCCCGCAGAGCGGTGCGGGGGACATCGACAACGCGGTGAAAGCCGCGCGCACGGCCTATCGCGACGGGTGGAAGGAAGCGACCGCACAGGAGCGCGGGCGCATCCTGCTGCGACTCGCCGAGCGCGTCCGGGCCCGCAAGGCAGAGCTCGCCGAGCTCGAGACGTTGAACAACGGAAAGCCGATCGTCGAGTCGGAGTACGACATCGACGATGTGGCCACCTGCTTCGAGTACTACGGCGGCCTCGCGACCAAGATCCACGGCGAAGTGCTGCCGGTTCCCGCCCCGGCGCTGGCCATGGCGATCAAGGAGCCGGTCGGCGTCGCAGGCCAGATCATCCCGTGGAACTACCCGCTCCTCATGGCCGCGTGGAAGCTCGCGCCGGCGCTCGCGGCCGGATGCAGTTGCGTCCTGAAGCCCGCCGAGCAGACGCCGGTCACCGCGCTGGAGCTGGCGAAGGAATTCGAGGCCGCTGGCCTGCCGCCGGGCGTCGTCAACATCGTCACCGGCGACGGCCCCGGGGCGGGCGCGCCGCTCGTGTCCCACCCCGACGTCAACAAGATCGCCTTCACCGGCAGCCAGGCGGTGGGCAAGCTCATCATGAAGAGCGCGGCCGACACGCTGAAACGCGTCACCCTCGAGCTGGGCGGCAAGTCGCCCAACATCTTCTTCGCCGATTCGGACTTCGAGAACGCCGTGGACGGCGCGCTGTTCGGCTGCTTCGTCAACCAGGGCGAGGTCTGCTCGGCCGGCAGCCGCGTGCTGGTCGAGCGGTCGATCTACAAGAAGTTCGTCGACGCCGCCGCGGCGAAGGCGAAGACGATCCGCGTCGGCCCGGGGCTCGACCGCCAGTACAACATGGGCCCGCTGGTCTCGAAGGAGCAGTACGACCGAGTCGTGAGCTACCAGGCCGTCGGCAAGCAGGAGGCGAAGGTGGCCGTGGGCGGCAGCGCGGTGACGAGCCACGGCAAGGGATACTTCGTCGAGCCGACGATCTTCTACGACGTCGACAACTCGGCGAGGATCGCCCGCGAGGAGATCTTCGGCCCGGTGATGAGCGTCATCCCGTTCACGGACGAAGCCGATGCGCTGCGCATCGCCAACGATTCGAGTTACGGCCTCGCTGCCGCGGTCTGGACGCGCGACATCTTCAAGGCAATGCGGGTGGTGAAGAACCTGGAGGCGGGCATCATCTGGGTGAACCACATGCAGCCGACTTACGTGGAAGCGCCGTGGGGCGGGTACAAGATGTCCGGCTTCGGACGCGAGCTGGGCAAGTGGGGGGTCGAGGAGTACCTCGAAACCAAGCAGGTCTACATCAACCTGGACGAGAAGCCGATTGCCTGGTACGGCTGAGTGCCTGGGTCGAGCTGATCGAGAACTGTGGCATTAAGGCCTCAATCGTCTAGTTTTTTGACAAACAGGACTAGCGGGTTTTCTTCGGCTTAGACAGCACAACCATAAGTAATACAATCATTTGACATTGGGGGGTTGCCTCGTGGGTGACCCCCCAGGCTAGCTTGGGTGCAGCCCCCCATCCTTCCCGCGGGCGGGCGTCCTGGCGGCTGACCATCCCCTTGAGCCGCCACCCCCATACTGCGGCCGGGGGCGAGGGAGCCTGGAGCCTTGGGGCTCAGGTAACCGGACCGTGAGCCGCTGACAGCCTTGAGGAACCAATGAAAGTCCTCGTGCTCGGTGCCGGCG
>JBOHSO010000282.1:0-2605 GCA_050921685.1 Gemmatimonadales bacterium | reverse complement strand
GTACTGATCGTGCTGTGCGTCGCCATCGGCGGCGCCCGGCCGGATTGGGTCGAGGCGCTGCGGTCGCGCCTGGGCCGCGATCTGGGCGGCGCCGTCATTCGTCTCGAACGGCTGGACCGCGACGCGCTGGAGCAGCTGGCTCGTTGGTGGCTGCCGCGCTACAGCGGCGAGGAGGTCGCCCGGCTCGTGCGCCGCCTCGAGCGCGATTCGGCCGGCGTGCCGCTGCTCGCGGCGGCGGTGCTCGAAGCGGTGGCGGACGGGTTCCGGTTGTCGCCCGACGCGCCCGCCTGGCCGGGTGAGCGGCGCACGCTGGTGGATACGCTGCCGGGCGATCTGCCGCCCGCGGTGATCGGCGCGGTGTGCATGCGGTTTCGCCAGCTGCCGGACCTGGTGCGGAGGGTGCTCGCGGCCGCGGCGGCCCTGGGCGAGCGGCTCGCCGCGGACGCGCTCGGACGCGCCACCGGTCTGGAGCGGGGTGACGTCGATCGCGCCCTCGACCACCTGGAGTGGGACCGCTGGCTCGTGGCCGACGCCCGGGGGTATGCGTTCGCGGCCCCGATCACGCGGGCGATCCTGATCCAGGAGATGGTGACACCGGGGAGTATCCGTCGCTATCGCGAAGCGGCCGGCGCTTGAGAGCGGCTTGAAGGACTGTCGACTAGTATTCCCTATCTCCACACCGATCAGCGGGTGACATGACGAGCGCGATTTCGACAGCCGAAGCCGCAGCAGGAACGAGCCTGTGGCGTTCTCTGGTGAAACCACGCGGCGACCGGCGCTGGGACGTGTTTCTCCGCGCCACCGCAGTAGCGGCCCTCATCGGCATTCCAGTCGTGCTGATCGCTCCCGGGTCGGTGACCCTCGTCTGGCTCGCCGTTCTCTCCCTCCCCTCGAACAGCCCCCTGAGCCCGATTCTCCCGACGATGTTCGAGCCGTTGATCGTCGAGGCCGCCAAATGGGAGCCGGTCTGGGCGGTGACGGCGGTGGCGACGGCGGGCTACATGTACACGGAGTACATCAACTGGCACGTGTATACGTGGGTGCTCGGGTGGGAGCGGCTCGCGCGATTCCGCTCCCGTCCAGCGGTGCGGTGGTGCATCGCGCTCTTCAGCTTTTCGCCGTTCTGGATGGTGGTGATCTGCGCGGTCACGCCGCTGCCCTTCTGGCCCGCCCGTGTGCTCGCCATCCTGTACCGGTATCCACTGTGGCGCTTCATGCTGGCGACGCTGGTCGGGCGGATCCCGGGGTTCTTCGTGTACGCGTGGATCGGCGACATGTTATCCGTTCCGACGTGGATTCTGGCCGCGGTGATCGTCGTGCCGGCGGTCGTCGTGATCGTGACTCGACTGATTCGCGGCGTGCCGCTGTTGGCTGAATCGGCGCCCGAGCCGGCCGAGTGGCAACCCGGCCAACTGGTTGCGTCCCAAGAGCCGTCCGGTACCTTGTGACTCGCCTGACCCCCTGGTCTGGAGGCCCATGAACGTTACGGGAAGCATGGCGCTGCGCATGCTGGCTAAAGGCGCCTGGAACGCCGTGCGGAAGCAGCCGCTCTCGATTTCGTTCGAGGTCACGCACGCGTGCACGGCTAACTGCTGGCATTGCAATTGGGGTGGGCCGATCAAGGAGACCCGCCGGACGCCGGCGGAGTACGCCGCGATCTGCCAGGACCTGAGCCCCGTCGTGGTCAACGTGTCGGGGGGCGAGCCGATGGCCCGCGGCGACCTGGACGACGTCGTACGCGCGCTGGCGCGTCCGGGGCGGCTCCCGTGGGTGGTGGTCGTCTCCAACGCGTCGCAGCTCAGCCCGGAGCGGTTCCTGCGCCTCAAGCGCGCCGGGATGCACCAGCTGTCTCTCTCGATCGACTTCCCCGACGACCGGCACAGCGATTTCCGCCGCATCCCCGGTCTGTTCGCGCACATGGCGGAGATGGTGCCGAAATGCGTGGCCATCGGGGATGACGACGACATCTCGCTCAACTGCTGCATCACGGCATGGAACTTCCGTGACGTCCCCGACATCGTCCGCCTCGCCGCCAGCTGGGGCGTGAGCATCAATTTCTCTGTGTACACGCCGATGCGGATGGATGACCCGAAGGGCCTAGTGAAGCACAACGGCTCATCGGCCGCGCTGAAGGAAAAGATCGCGGAAATCGTGGAGCTCAAACGCGCGGGCTATCCGGTGTACACCTCGGAGCGCGTGCTGTGGAAGTTCTACCGCTTCCTCCTCGAGGGACGCGCGCCCGGCTGCCAAGCCGGGTATCGCTTCCTGGTCATCAATCCTGACGGCCGGCTCACCCCTTGTGCGATGGTCATGGCGTACTACGACGACCACCGCACGATGCAACGGGAGTTCTCCCGCAAGAACACCTGCGAAGCCTGCTTCATCAGCACACGCGCCAACTGCGAGAAGACCCTGAAGGAGTCGCTCGCCGACAACGTGGACACCTTACGGCTGTTCTTGCCGTGGAACTGGGCTCGCGGGCGTGCGACGGTCGCGTCCCACCACGCATCGACGGCACCGGTGTCCGAGGCACCCCGGTGACCCGGCGCTGCACCAAGTGCGGCCGCGAATTGGCGGCGCTCGCCGTGCGGTGTGTCTGCGGCCA
>JBOHSO010000281.1:0-5227 GCA_050921685.1 Gemmatimonadales bacterium | reverse complement strand
CGTTTGCGTCTGAGGAGCTGTCGCACGAGAGCGAGCGACGCCGGCCGCAGGTGCAGGTGGGCGACCCGTTCACCGAAAAGCTGCTGCTCGAAGCGAGTCTCGAGCTGATCGCTTCCGGTCACATCGTGGCGATCCAGGACATGGGAGCGGCGGGGCTGACGTCCTCCTCGGCCGAGATGGCCGCGCGCGGCGGCGTGGGCGTGGAGATCGACCTTTCGCAGGTGCCGACGCGCGAGCCGGGGATGACCCCATATGAGATCCTGCTCTCGGAGTCCCAGGAGCGGATGCTGGTGGTCGCCCGCCACGATCGCGTCGTCCAGGTCCAGGCGATCGCCGCACAGTGGGAGCTGACGGCGACGCCGATCGGCCACGTGACGGACGACGGTTTGTACCGCTGCACCTGGGGCGACCAGGTAGTGGTCGAGATTCCCGCGCGTCGCCTGGTGGAGGAGTGCCCGGTCTATCATCCGCCGGCCGAAGAGGATCCGGCGACGCGCGCGGCACGGGCGCGGCGTCCGGATCCGGTCCCGCGCCTTCCCGACCCGGCCGTAGTGCTCGAGCGATTGCTCGACCATCCGCCGCTCGCTTCGAAGCGCTGGGCGTTCGAGCAGTATGACTCCACCGTGCAAGCGAGCACCGTCCTCGCCCCCGGCGGCGATGCCGGGGTCCTGCGCGCCCGGAACGCGGCGTTCGGCATCGCCGTCACCACCGACGGGAACGCGCGCTACACCCGACTCCACCCGTACGAAGGCGGCAAGGCGGCCGTCGCCGAGGCGGCGCGGAACATCGCCTGCACTGGTGCGCGGCCGCTCGGGATCACCAATTGCCTGAACTTCGGTAACCCCGAGCGGCCCGCCGTATTCTACCAGTTTCGGGAAGTCTGCCGCGGAATCGCCGATGCCTGCCGCGCCCTCGGCACCCCGGTCACGGGCGGCAACGTCTCCTTCTACAACGAGAGCACCACGGGAGCCGTGGATCCCACTCCGGTCATCGGGATGGTGGGGCTGCTCGAGCGGGTCGAGCACGCGGTGCCGAGTCACGCCCGCCAGCCCGGTGATCGGGTGTATGTCCTTGGCCAGACACGCGCCGAGCTGGGCGGATCGGCGTTCTGGGAGGCGATCCTCGATTGCGAGGCCGGTGAGCCGCCGGCCGTGGACCTCGACGCGGAGCGACGGCTGGTGGAGCTGCTTGTGGCGTCGGCCCGGCAGGGCTTGTTGCATTCCGCGCACGACTGCGCCGACGGCGGCTTGGGCGTCGCCCTCGCCGAAGTCGCGATGGGCGGACCGTACCAGGAGACGGGAATCGGCCTGGACGTGAATCTGTCGGGGTACGCGGAGCCGCTCCCCTCCCTTGACCTGCTGTTCAGCGAATCGCATGGACGGGCCGTGGTCACGTGCTCGCCGGAGCGTGCCGCGGCACTCGCGAGCCTGGCGGCCGAGCACGGGGTGCCCGCGTTCGGCGCGGGGGTGGTGGGCCAGTCCGATGGCCTGTTGCGGGTGCGCCTGCGCGACGGCATGATCGAGCGGCCCGTCGCGACCTTGCGCCAGGTATATTTCACGGCTATCCCTCGGCGAATGGGGGACTGACCGTTCCATGTGCGGCATCATCGGTGTCTCCGAAGTCCCCGAGGCGGCACGCGTCGCCTACCTCGGCCTGTACAGTCTGCAGCACCGCGGCCAGGAGTCGGCGGGCGTGGTCGCCGTGGACGGCGAGGGCGTGGCCCGCTCCCATCGCGGCATGGGGCTCGTCTCAGACGTGTTTACCGAAGCCGTGCTCTCCGGCCTGCCCGGCGACGTCGCCATCGGGCACACTCGCTATTCCACCGCCGGCAGCTCGGTCCTCGCCAACGCCCAACCGATCCTGGCGCGGTACCGCGAGGGCCCCCTCGCCCTCGGCCACAACGGCAACCTGATCAACGCGGCCGCGCTGCGCACGGATCTCGTCGACAAAGGCTCGATCTTCCAGACCTCCTCGGACAGCGAGGTGTTGATCCACCTGATCGCTCGCTCCGAGGCCCGCGAGCCCGAGGATCAACTGCTCGACGCGCTGGAGCGGGTTGAGGGCGCGTATTCGCTGGTGATCACGATCGGCCGCACGCTGTACGCGATCGTCGATCCACGTGGCTTCCGTCCGCTGTGGCTCGGGAAACTTGGCGACGGGCATATCCTGGCTTCCGAGACTTGTGCCTTCGATCTGGTGGGCGCCAGTACGGTGCGCGAGCTCGAGCCGGGCGAGTTTCTCCGCATCCAAGGCGGAGCGGTGGAGCCCCTGCCGCCGCTGGCCGCGAAGCCCCACCGCCGCTGCGTTTTCGAGCTGGTGTACTTCTCCCGCCCCGACAGCACGATCTTCGGCCGGTCGGTGGATCGCGTGCGCCGCGCCCTCGGACACGAGTTGGCACGCGAGCACCCGGTCCCGGGTGCCGATTGCGTGTTCTCGGTACCGGATTCGTCCAACGCGATGGCGCTCGGCTTCTCCGAGGAATCGGGGATCAAGCTGGAGAACGGGCTGATCCGCAATCACTACGTCGGCCGGACGTTCATCAACCCGACCCCCGCCGGGCGTCACGCCAAGGTCAAGATCAAGTTCAATCCGGTGCGCGAGGTGTTGGAGGGGAAGCGCGTCGTGGTGGTGGACGATTCCCTGGTGCGCGGGACGACGAGCAAGGGCCTAGTGCAGATGATCCGCCAGGCGGGGGCACGCGAGGTTCACTTTCGCGTCGCCTCCTCGCCCATCACCGGGCCCTGCTACTACGGCATCGACACGCCCACCAAGTCCGAGCTGATCGCGTCGAGTCACAGCGTGGAGGAGATTCGCCACCATCTCGGCGTGGATACCCTCGGCTACCTGTCGCTCGCCGGGATGCAGCGCGCCGCCGGCGGCGATCCGGCCCAATTCTGTCACGCCTGCTTTTCGGGACAGTACCCGACGCCAATCCCCGACGACCACCTGCAGGTGCGCCACGCGGCGCCCCTCGTCCCCCTCACCGCCTAAGCCCCCGCGCCATGCCGTCGCTCGAGCGGTTCGTCTACTCTTTCGGACCGGGCCGGGCCGACGGCACGGCGGCCATGCGGGACATCCTCGGCGGGAAAGGTGCGGGGCTCGCCGAGATGGCGAACCTCGGCCTGCCCGTGCCTCCGGGGTTCACGATCTCCGCGAAACTGTGCCTGCGATACCTCGAGGACGGCTCCTTCCCCGACGAGTTACGCGAGGAAGTCGGGCGTCACCTGAAGAAGCTCGAGCAGGCGGCGGGCAAGAAGTTCGGGGATCCCGAGCGCCCGTTGCTGGTTTCGGTGCGCTCGGGCGCCGCCGTGTCGATGCCGGGGATGATGGAGACGATCCTGAACCTGGGTCTGAACGACGAGACGGTGCAGGGCCTCATCGCGGGCTCGGGCAACCCGCGCTTCGCGTACGATTCGTATCGCCGGTTCGTGCAGATGTACGGCGACGTGGTATACGATCTCGGCAAGGAGCCGTTCGAGGAAGTCCTCGCGGACATGAAACGCCGCCGCAAGGCGATCCGCGACATCGACCTGCCCGCTGACGACCTCAAGGCGCTGGTCGCCGAGTACAAGGCCATCATCCAGGCCCGGCGCGGCCTCCCCTTCCCCGACGATCCACTCGCGCAGCTGTGGGAAGCCATCGAGGCCGTCTTCAAGAGCTGGCGCACGCGGCGCGCCATCGACTACCGCCGTGTCCACGGCATCCCCGACGATCTGGGAACCGCCGTGAACATCGTCGCCATGGTCTACGGTAACATGGGCGAGGACTGCGGCACCGGGGTCGCGTTCACACGGGACTGCCGCATCGGCGAGCGCGTGCTGAACGGCGACTTTCTCACCAACGCGCAGGGAGAGGACGTCGTGTCCGGCGCCCGCACCCCGCTTTCACTGGCTAAAATGCGGCGCGGCAAGCTGGGAAAAGTGTATCGCGAGCTCGGAGCGGTCGCCGAGAAGCTCGAGCGGCACTTCATGGACGTGCAGGACATCGAATTCACTTTCGAGCACGGGAAGCTCTACATCCTGCAGACGCGCCGCGCCCAGCGCACCGGTCTGGCCGCGGTGCGCATCGCCGTGGAGATGGCCGCCGAGGGCCTGATCACGGAAGACGAAGCGGTTCAGCGCGTGCCGCCCCAGGACCTGGACCAGGTGTTTCACCCTATGGTGGACCCACGCGCCACCGTCACGGTGGTGGCCAAGGGCCTCCCCGCCTCCCCCGGCGCGGCGATCGGTGAAGCGGTATTCGACGCCAACGAGGCCGAGGCGCTCGCCAAGAAAGGACGCAAGGTCGTTCTGGTTCGACCGGAGACGAGCCCGGAGGACTTCCACGGCATCGTGGCGGCACAGGCGGTCCTCACCTCGCGCGGCGGGATGACGAGCCACGCGGCCATCGTAGCCCGCGGCATGGGGAAGACTTGTGTGGTGGGAGCGAAGGACATGGAGGTGGATCCGGTGGCCGGTCGGTTCCGCGCCAACGGCCGAGTCGTCAAGCGGGGCCAGATCCTGACGGTCGACGGCACGAGCGGCCGGGTGATCCTCGGCGCGGCCAGGCTCGTGCTCCCGAAAATCGGCACGCACTACGAGAAGCTGATGCGGTGGGCCGACGTTCGACGACGCCTTCGGGTCCGCACCAACGCCGACACCGCACCGGACGCCAAGCGAGGGCGCGAGTTCGGCGCCGAAGGGATCGGCCTGTGTCGCACGGAGCACATGTTCTTCGAGGGGGAGCGGCTCACGGCGATGCGCGAAATGATCGTCGCCCCCGATGAGACGGGCCGCCGGCGCGCGCTCACGAAGCTCCTGCCGATGCAGCGGGCCGACTTCGAGGGGATCTTCGAAGCCATGGCCGGCTACCCCGTCACCATTCGCCTGCTCGACCCGCCGCTGCACGAGTTCCTCCCGCACACGAAAGACGAGCTCACCGAGCTCGCACGGGCCATGCACCTGCCCGTGGCCCGGCTCAAGTCGCTGGTGGACGGCCTCGTCGAGGCGAACCCGATGCTGGGGCACCGCGGCTGCCGATTGGGGATCACCTACCCGGAGATCACCGAGATGCAGGCCCGCGCGATCTTCGAGGCCGCCGGGCACGTCGCGAGCCGCGGCAAGAAGGTGATCGTCGAAATCATGGTCCCGCTCGTCGCGCACGTCGAGGAGCTGCGTCGCCAGGCCGAGATCATCCGGCGCGTCGCGCAGGAGGTGTTCCACGGCGAGGGGCGGGCGGTGCCCTATCT
>JBOHSO010000280.1:0-3531 GCA_050921685.1 Gemmatimonadales bacterium | reverse complement strand
GAGGCGGGGAACAGCCGGCACACGGTCGAGAGCTACCTGCGCGACGTCCGGCGGCTCGTGGCGCACGCGGCGGCGCAGGGAATGCGGCGGCCGGATGAGGTCACCACCGCCGGGCTGCGGGAGTTCGTGTACGCCCTCAAGGACGCCGGCCTGTCGCCCGCCACCATTCACCGGCAGATCTCGGCGATCCGGACCTACTTCCGGTTCCTGGTGGGGGAGGGCTTCGCCGCGCGCAACCCGAGCGAGCGGATCGAGTCTCCCAAGCGGTGGCGCACGCTCCCGGCGGTGCTCACCGTGGGGGAGATCGACCGGCTGCTTGCGGCCACCTCCGACGCGCTGCTCGGCGGCCGCGACCGGGCGCTGCTCGAGCTGGCCTACGCCACGGGGGCCCGCGTGTCGGAGCTGGTGGGCGTCAAGCTCCAGGACATCCTGTTCGAGGACGGCGTGGCGCGCCTGTACGGCAAGGGGGCGAAGGAGCGGATCGTCCCGGTGGGCCGCCGGGCGCTCGGGGCGGTCGCCTTGTACGCGCGCGAGATCCGGCCGGCGCTCGATCGCGGCGCGGGGCGCGGCATCCTGTTCTTGAACGCGCGCGGCATGCCCCTGTCGCGCGTGGGCGCCTGGGGTGTCATCAAGCAGGCGGCGCGGCGGGCCGGGCTCCGGAAGCGGGTCACGCCGCACACGCTGCGCCACACCTTCGCCACCCATCTGCTCGAGGGCGGGGCCGATCTCCGGGCGGTGCAGGAGATGCTGGGGCACGTCGATCTGGCGACGACGCAGCTGTACACGCACGTCGACAGGGAGTACTTGAGGTCGGTGCATAAGCAGTATCATCCGCGGGCGTGAGTGGTCAGGAGAAGCCGAGACGGATGGGGAGACGCAGAGCCGCCGAGACGCTCGGTGGGTTCAAGGTGTGAGGGAGTAGGAAAGGCTTCCTGGGAGGTTTGTTCATGTCGGCCGAGTACTTCGCAGGGGTGATCGTTCGGGATCTGAAAGGTGTGCGCCGCGAGCTCGAGGCATACCCGGGTGAGCGCGACATCTGGCGGCTGGTGCCTGGGATCGCCAATTCCGCAGGGACGCTGGCGTTGCACCTGGCCGGCAATCTTCAGTACTACATCGGCGCGGTACTGGGTGGGACGGGGTATGTGCGGGACCGGGACGCCGAGTTCGGCCGGCGGGACGTGGCGCGGAGCGAGCTGGTGGGGCAGATCGAGGCGGCGCTCGCGGCGGTCCCACTGGGGCTCGGCCGGGTGTCCGAGGCGGCGCTCGCCGCCGAGTATCCCGAGCGTGTGGCCGGGGTCACGGTGACCCTGGGGGAGTTCCTGGTGCATCTCGTGGCGCATCTGGGCTATCACCTCGGGCAGATCGACTACCATCGACGGCTGGTGACTGGGCGGGGGGAGACGGTGGGGGCGCTGGCGATCGCCGAGCTGCGGACCGCGCATCGCATTTCGTCGTAGGCGCAGGGGCGAGTGACGCGCTCTAACGCGTTATCTTCGCTCCCCCCTGCGATACTCCGATACCGGTTCAGGCTAAGCACGCCGTAGAATGGCGGCGTGAGGCTACTGAGTCGGGTGCGCTCGGCGATGCGGGTGCGGCACTACAGCCGTCGAACGGAGGACGCCTATGTTCATTGGATCCGTCGGTTCATCCTTTTCAGCGGCAAGCGCCATCCGGGGGAGTTAGGCGGGGCGGAGGTTGGGGCATTTCTGACCCATCTCGCCGTGCGGGGGCGAGTGGCGGCGTCAACGCAGAACCAGGCACTCGCCGCGCTCGTGTTCCTGTACGATGAAGTCTTGGGTCGTCCGATTGGCCGGATCGAGGACCTGGTGCGGGCGAGCGCCCTGAGGCGGCTGCCGGTGGTCCTGACGCGGGATGAGGTGCGGGCGATCCTGCTGGAACTGGGGAATCCTGCCCGTCTCGTGGCGCGGTTGCTGTACGGATCGGTTAGGCTGCTGGAGGCATTACGGGTGCGAGTGAAGGAGATCGATTTCGCCCGACGGGAGATCGTGGTGCGAAGCGGGAAGGGAGACAGGGATCGGGTCACCGTACTCCCGGACGTCGTGGGGCCCGATCTCGAGCGTCAGCTTGAGAGAGTGCGAGCGCAGCATCGGCGCGACGTGGCGAAGGGGGCGGGGTGGGTGGAGCTGCCGGGGGCGCTACTCCGCAAGTACCCGCATGCGGGTCGGGAGTGGGCGTGGCAGTGGGTGTTTCCGGCGACGCGAGGGCAGGTGGACGAGGAGACCGGGCAGCGGCGCCGGCACCACCTGCATCCGACGGTGGTTCAGCGGGCGTTCCGCGACGCCGTGCGCGCGAGCGGAATCGCCAAGGCGGCGCACTGTCATACCTTGCGCCACTCGTTCGCGACCCACCTCCTGGAGGCCGGCTACGACATTCGCACGGTACAGGAGCTACTTGGCCACCGCGACGTCCGTACGACGATGATCTACACGCACGTTCTGAACCGCGGTGGACTGGCTATCCGGAGCCCCGCCGACTCTCTGTAGCCGCGAAGTTCTTATGCGACGTCCTCGCTCGTTTGCGCGCAACCGCTGCACGCGAGTAGCGCGCGCAAGTGTTGCTCTTTGTGTCGCTTGCGACGCGTATGCTCAACCTACTTCTTGCGCAAGAAGAAACGTACCCGACAACTTGAAGCAGCACAGCAAGGGTAGACTACAGATGTCTAATGAGAGTTAGGCGGCGGAGGGGAGGGCCTGGGCGATGCCTGATGCACGTTCCGCGACTGCACGAGACTTCGACGCGGCGGCCTATCGGAATGCCAAGGCATTCTGGGTGTGGGCGGTCATCGCCGGGGCGGTTGGGCTCATATGGACATGGTGGGCAGCGATCGTGCCGAGTGCTGTGGCGCTCGTCTCAGTGATCCAGAGCGTCGGTGCGGGACGGGCAGCGAGTCAGCTGCGCAAGGGGACATACCCGATTCCCAATCCGAACAACGGCGCTCCCGATGGTGACGCCTCGAATCGTCCCGCTGGCCGATAGGCTCCGCCGCCTAACAGGTTGCTGAAAAAGTCGGCAGCAGGGGTCAAGAGCCTCGCTTCTGGGGGCCTGAAAGTGCCACCGAGTTGCCGATCGTCGTTCTCAGGGCAAATGTGACGGACGACCTTTCGTCGGCAGGCGGCCGAAAACCCTATTTCAGCAACCTGCTAACTGGCGCGTGCAGCTGGCGGGCGCGACGGCCAAGTAGGGAATACATTCCATTTGCGTGCCTGCTCGTGATGTGTATCCCAGCCAGCGGACGGGGCGCCCTGGGGCGTCGCGCCCGCAGCTGACGCGCGGTCCGTTAGGCGCCAACGGGAGCGGCGCGCATGTTGATTGACCTCTTTGGCTTCGCCGCAGTGACTGCGATGATGGTGACCTACGCTCTTGAGCGCCGCTCTCACCTCTACGTTCTTGCTTTCGCACTGGCCTGCGCGGCTGCGTCGCTGTACGCGGTGCTCATATCCTCGTGGCCATTTGCCGCCGTCGAGACGGTTTGGTGTGTCATCGCGCTCCGGCGCTGGCAGAGCCGACGGG
>JBOHSO010000279.1:0-2739 GCA_050921685.1 Gemmatimonadales bacterium | reverse complement strand
GCCCGGCACAGCTCAAGGCGTTCGCCCTGGCCCAGCAGCTGGCTCAAGCCGGCGGGACGGCCCCCGAGGCGCGGCAAGCCGAGCTCGCCGCGCTCCGGCGGCGGGGAACGGTTTCGATGCGATGGGTGGCGGCGCTGCTCGCCGTCGCCGTAGCGGCGATGGCGGTCGGCCGGTACCTGTAGGGGTGCGCTAGGACCGCTTCGGCGGCAAGGCGAAGAACAGCGCCAGGGCGCCGCACACCGCCAAGGCCAGGGCCGCCTGGTCGCTCGTGGGCTGACGCGCGATCATCGACCGGTCTCCGGTGGCGGCTCCCACAGCTCGAAGCGGTTCCCCTCGGGGTCCATCGCCCACCCGAACCGGCCGTACTCGGATTCGTCGATCCGATCGTCCACCACCACCCCTTCCGCCCGGAGTTTCGCGCGCATCGCGTCGAGGTCGTCCACGATGTAGTTGACCATGAACGGCTTCGTGCCGGGATCGAAGTAGGTGGAGTCCTGCTTGAAGAGACTCCACACCGTGTACCCGGTTCGCTCCGGCGCGTCCTGCCGACGCCAATGGAACTGCGTTCCGCCCCACTCCTCGAGCGGCACACCGAGGTGCGATTCATACCAGGCCCCCAGGGCCTTCGGATCCCGCGCCTTGAAGAAAATCCCGCCGATGCCCGTCACTCGTGTCATCTGTCACTCGACGCCGGAGTTGGCAAGGAATGTGGCACGGCGCCGGCCGCGACTCCAGCCTGCGCCGTTGCCCAGGACCCCTGCCCGCCCCGATATTGCCGCCCGTGACCCGCTCCACGAACCGACCAGCAACCCCGGCCGCCCTTGGCATTCGTGTCAAGTCGGGCTGGGCCGTCGGCGTGCTGCTGGCCGGTCCGGCCACCGCGCCACGTGCCTTCGACCGGCAACGCATCGAGCTCGCCGACCCGCGCGTGCCGCGCACGCGCCAACCATATCACGCAGGGTTCGGCGTGGAGCAAACGAGCCGACAGACGATCGCCCGGCTGGTGCGGATCGTGGAGCGCTGCGCGCGCCGCTCGGTGGCCGCGTTGCTCAGGCGCTATCGGTCGGACGGGTTCGCCCTGCGGGGCGTCGGCGTGGTGGTGGGCAGCGTCATCGATCCGGCGCGCATTGCGAACCCGCACATCCGCGCGCATGCCGCGGAAGGCGCCCTGTTCCGTCGCGTCGTGGTCGATGCGGCGCGACGGGGCGGCCTGGGCGCCTCGATCGTGCTCGAGCGGGAGGTGTACCGCTCGACCGCCCGTGCGGCACGGAAAACGGAGCGCCAGGCCAAAGCGGCGATGGCCGAGGTCGGTCGGGGAATCCACGGACGCTGGCGCGCGGAGGAGAAGACGGCCGCTGCCGCCGCCTGGCTCGTGCTCGCGCAGCGCTACCGGCCTCCGTCGTTCAGGTAGTGCCGTGCCGCGGCCAGGACCTGCTCCTGCGCGGCCCCCAACGATCCTTCGAGCGACGCGCCCGCCGCTTTGCGGTGCCCGCCACCCCCGAACCGCTGTGCCAGCGCCGCCGAGTCGACGTCGCCCATGGAGCGGAACGACACCTTGATTCGGCCGTTGGCGATCTGGCGGAACAGCAACGCCAGCCGGACCCCGCCGATCGAGCGGGCGTGCTCGACGATACCGTCCAGGTCGTCGGGCGTGGCGCCGTGCCGTTCGAGCGCGCCGTTGGGCACGGTGATCCAGGCGAGTCCCAGCCCCGGCTCCACCACGAGCGTCTGCAGCACCTCGGCGAGCAGCCGCACCCGGCCCTCCGGAGCGTTCGCGTACACGGCCTCGTAGATCGACTCCGGGTCCACGCCGCGCTGCAGCAACGCTGCGGCGACCTGCAGGGCGCGAGCGGTGGTGTTCGAGAAGCGAAATCCGCCGGTGTCGGTGAGCAAACCGACGTACAGCGCCCGCGCCGCGTCCGCCGAGAGCGGCCAGCCCAGCGCTGTCGCAAGATCGAACACCAGTTCAGCAGTGGCGGTGGCTTCCGGGGCAACGAGCCGCGGTCCCTCGGGCAGGGTCCCGGGACTCACGTGGTGATCGATGCAGGCGACCGGCACGAGCTTCCCCCGCTCCCGGACCGCGGTTGCGAGATCGCCGAGGCGGGGGAGGTCCGCGATATCGAGCACGATCACGACGTCGGCGCGGGCGACCTCCTTTCCCGCGTGCGCGCTCGCGTCCGCCCCTTCGGGTAGGAGGAACTGGTAGCGGTCGGGAACTCCGGTCGGGTTCACGATGAGGGGGCGGAGGCCCTGTTGCGAGAGCAGGTGCCACAGGCCCACCTCGCTCCCCACGCCGTCGCCGTCGGCGTTGACGTGGGTGGTGATGGCCACCCGCTGCCCGGGCTTCAGGACTGCGGCCACCTGCTTGGCGGCGGCCACACGCTCGGGGGGAACCGGCAGGACGTCGGCTATCATGGTGCGAAAGATAGCGAGTGCCCCTGGGACGACGGCCAGCGTCTTGATCACCGGCGGACCTGGGGGGTACACTAGACGAAGTCGGGATGCTGTCCCCTCTGGTGATCTCGCTCGCCCTGTCACTCCAGGCAGGCGATGCGGTCGCGCCGGCCCCATGGCGCGACCAACCACCGGTCACCGTGCGGCTATCCGATTCGACCTTCACGCACGGCGGGCAGGCTCGCGTCTACGTCCGGTTGCGAGACACCGCTCACCTGCTGGTCCTCCACCTCAACGGGGACGGACGGATCCGCGTGCTGTTCCCACTGCGCCCCGGTGAGGAGA
>JBOHSO010000278.1:0-10259 GCA_050921685.1 Gemmatimonadales bacterium | reverse complement strand
GAACGCGCCATCGCCGGCACGCGCGAGCGCCTGCGCCTCGCCGGTGACGTGCAGCGCGTCGTTGGTGCCGGCGGGGAACGGCCCGAACCGCGTGCCGCGCAACCCCGCAGTGAGCACGGGAGTCGCGGGGGGCGGAGCGCCGGAGGGCGTGCTGTCGCGCAATACGAAATCGCCGATCGTGATACCGGCGCCGCTCCAGGCGAGCCAGCGATTCATCAGCCATCGGTCGAACGCACCGTCGCCCTCGGGCGGGTATCCGAGGATGACCACTCCGCCGCGCAGCGTCCACTCCGTGAGCAGCGCCAGATCGCCGACGTCGAGAGCGTCGGAGGCCGCGGTGGGGCGACGGCCGCCGAGGATCATCACTGCCCGATACCGGTCCAGATCGGCGCGCGTCAGGTGGGGATAGAAACGGCGGTACTCGACCGTGTAGCCAGCGCGGTGCCACGGGTGCGCCGTCGCCTCGAGCTCGACTGCGGGCATGAGCGCCTCGTCGAGCAGCAACAAGCGGCGGGTTTCGGGCTGGCACGCGACCAGGGTCAACAGGGCCGCGAGACCCACCCCGCCCCGCCCTGCCCGGCTCACCGCGACAACAACTCCAGTTGCGCGAATCCGCCCTCCTCATGGATCGGTCCGGGCCTCCACTGGACCGGCTCGGTGAACAACGGTCCGGCGTACACGAACGAATGATACTCGCCGCGCTCTCCGCAGGGATCCACCTCTGGATGCCGGGCGATGTCTGTGGCGAACTCCTCGTCGAGCGCCCGGCCGAGCCAGGTGGCGGGGAGCTTCGCCGTCTCGACGCACGTGATCACCGCGGCCGCTCCGCTGTCGATGAACTCGGCGAGCAGGTCGGATGATCGACTACTCCACAACGGCTCCACGTGCTCGAGTCCCGCCGCTCGCACCCGTCCCTCGAACCAGGCGCGCACGTCGGCGAGATGGATGTTGCCGAACACCGCTCCGTGGAGGCCGGAGCGCGACAGGTCGTTCAGCGCGGCTTCGAAGACACGCTCGTAGGTGTCAGGAGCGGTCGGGTACTGCAACAGGCGGAGACCCAGGGAGAATCCTTGGGCGGCGATCAGCTCCCGACGAGTGGCGTGAAAGCGGACGCGGCCGGTTGCCCCGTCGTAAAAGTTGACGAGCGTGCTCACGGCGAGCCCCTGGCGGCGGGCGTGGGCAAGGGCGAGGTAGGAGTCCTTGCCGCCGGACCACATGAGGGCGTGCGTCACGCGAGAGCCGTTCCGCTCGCCTGCGGCGTCTGGCGGCGGCCTATCGCGTCTCCGCTCCGGCAGGACGGGCACACCGGAACCCGGTGTTCCAGAGCAGCCGGCGGTCGTCGGGGAGGGCTACGCGGTAGGCACTGGTGGCGTTCGGCGGAGCGGTGTTGAAGGCGCCGCCCTTGATCATATGCCGCGGCTCGCCGTCGGGACCGACCTGCTCGGCCGCGACCCACTCCCAGGCATTCCCCACCATGTCGAGGGCGCCGACGAACGAACGGCCCAACGGGAATCCCCCCACCGGCAGCAGGGTGTCGCTCGCCCCGCCCGCATTGGCGTGGCCGCGGGCCCACTGGTCTCCCCAGGGATAGCGGCGCCCCTCGGGCCCGCGGGCGGCCGCCTCCCATTCGTCTTCCGTCGGAAGACGGGCGCCGCGGTCCGCGCAGAACCGCTGCGCCTCGCTCCACAGGATCCCCGTCGCCGGCCAGTCCGGCGACGGGCGTTGGCGCCACGGGGCGGTGGCGCGCGTGGAGTCGAGGTATCGCTGGTAGGCGGCGACGGTCACTTCGGTCGAATCGATGTAGAACGGTTGGAGAATGACCCGTTCGCTCAGGCGCTCCGCGCCGCCGCCCACCAGGTACGGGCCACCCGGGACCAGCACCATCCCGGCGGGATGTCCGGGTCGAGGCGCCCGGCCAAATGGGCCTAGGATGGCCCACGAGACGACGGCGATGAGGAGGACGAAGACCAGGGTCACGACGGCTAGCGGCCGAACGAAGTGCCGTGGAACGCGCGCCGGTCGCTCGATGGTCGGGACGGACAGACTGTCCACGAGCGCCTTGGCAGAGGGCGGGCGATCGGAGGGCGCCTTGGAGAGCGCGGCCATGAGGGCCTGCTCGAGGTGCGCCGGGACGTTGGGGCGGGTGGTCCGGACGAGTCGGGGGGCGTCGACGAGTATGCGCGCCACGACGGCTTGGGCGCTCGGGCCCGTGAACGGCGGCTCCCCCACGAGCATTTCGTATAGCACCACGGCGAGCGCGTACACGTCGCTGCGGGCGTCGATCCGCTTCTCTCCGCTCGCCTGCTCGGGGCTCATGTACGCGGCCGTTCCGATCGTCACCCCGGTGCCGGTGAGGGTCTTCCCCGCTTCCGATTCGGTGACGTTCTTCGCAACGCCGAAATCCGTGACCATCGCGTGCCCGCCCGAAAGCAGGATATTGGCCGGCTTGATGTCGCGGTGAATGATCCCGCGTTCGTGCGCGTATTGAAGGGCGTCACCCACCTCGGCCGCGATGCGGACGGCGTCCTCGAGCGGCAGCGGGCCATCCCGTTCGAGCCGCTGCTGCAGCGACTCCCCTGCGACGTATCCCATGACGTAATACAGAAACCCCTCCACCTCGTCCGCCTCGAACAGCGGGACGATATGGGGGTGCGAGAGGCTGGCGACGAGCTGTACTTCGCGCTGGAAGCGTCCACTGCCGAGATAGGCGCGCGTCCGCGGCGCCAGCACCTTGATGGCTACCTCGCGGCCCAGCTTCACATCCGTTCCGAGGTAGACGGTGCCCATGCCCCCTTCTCCGAGCTGGCGGGCCAAGGCGTAGCGCCCGGCGAGCGCGACCTTGAGCTGGTCGAATTGCGGATCGAGCGGAGCGTCGCCGATCACGACGCGAACGGCAGCAGCGCCTGGCGCATCTCCTCGGCGGTCCTCCAGCGGTCGTCGGGCTTCTTCCGGAGTGCCCGGGCGATCACGCTGGCGAGCGCCTGGGGGACGTCGTGCCGCAAAGCGTGGAGGTCGGGTGGCTCATGGTGCTGCTGCATATCGATGACGGCCGCCGGGCTGGGACCGGAAAACGGGGGCCGGCCGGCCATCGCTTCGAACAGGACGATACCAAGGGAATAGAGGTCGGTGCGCGCATCGATCTCGGTGGCGCCGGCCGACTGTTCCGGGCTCATGTACTCCTCCGTGCCCACGACGAACCCGCTGCGGGTGACGCGGTCCTCACCCGACTGCGCGATCGCGCGCGCGATGCCGAAGTCCACCAATACCGCGCCGTGCGGGGACAGCACGATGTTGTCCGGCTTGAGGTCCCGGTGGGCGAGGCCCTGCGCGTGCGCGTGCGACAGCGCTTCGAGCATCTCGCAGCCGATGCGGGTCGAGCGGTCGACGCTCAGCCGCCGCTCACGCCGCAGAGCGCCGCGCAGCGAGTCGCCCGGCACGTAGGGCATCACGAACCAGAGGAGATAGTCGGACTCGCCGCTGTCGAGCAGCGGGGCGATGTGTGGGTTGTTGAGCTTGGCCGCGTAGCGGATCTCGCGCAGGAACCGATCCGCCGCCACAGACACCGCGAGTTCAGGATGCAAGACCTTGATGGCGACCCTGTTGCCCGCCTTGTCGAACGCCCCGAAGATCGACGCATTGCCTCCCCGCCCCACGGACGTGATGACCTCATAGCGGTCACCCAAGGCCTTGCGCACCCGTTCGATGAGGTCCCGACGCGCCATCGCCCGCTCCTTGGTGGCGCCTAAGATGCCGTAGCCGCTCGCCGGACGGAAGGTAGCTTGGCGCCATGGCGCGCCGGGCCGTGAAGATCGAAGCCGTCCGGGGAGACATCACGCGGCAGTCCGTGGACGCTATCGTCAACGCGGCGAACACTACCTTGCTCGGTGGCGGCGGCGTGGATGGTGCGATTCACCGCGCGGCCGGACCCGAGTTGCTCGAGGAGTGCCGCTCCCTCGGCGGGTGTCCGACCGGCGAGGCACGCATCACCCGCGGCTATCGCCTGCCGGCGAAGTACGTGATCCACACCGTCGGACCGGTGTGGAGCGGCGGGGGCCGGCGCGAGCCGGAGCTGCTGCGCAATTGCTACGTGAACTCGCTCGGGCTTGCGGCCCAGCACGCGCTGCGGTCGATCGCGTTCCCGTCGATCAGCACCGGCGCCTATCGCTACCCCAGTGAGTCCGCGGCACGAGTCGCGGTGGAATCGGTGCGAGGGTTTCTCGCCCAGCCATCGTCGATCGAGCTGGTGCGCTTCGTGTGCTTCAGCGCCGGTGATGAGGACATCTACCTGGAGCTGCTGGGCCATCACAGCGACGACTGAACCGTTTGACCGGGCTTTGACATCCCGCGTGGCGCGTTGGCGACCGCCAGCCGCGGGCCGATGGGCATCTTGAGCGGACGTTGAGGCCGACCGCCTATCCTTTCGGCATGGTCACGGTGTGTACGCTGCTGCCCCCAGGCGAGCGACACCGATTCGACGCGGTGGGCGACGGCTGCTTCGTGTCGCTCCACGCGGAGTCGGGGCGCGAGGTGCTCACGGCGGCGCGGCGGCAGCGGGTGGACGCGGTGGTCCTGTCGGTGCACCGGTGCGGCGGCGAGGAGCTGCCGGCCGTGGCGCGCCTGGTGCGGGAGTTCCCGGCCATTCCCGCCGTGGCGCTGGTGTCCCGCCACGATCGCCACGCCACTGAAGCACTGCTCCGGCTGGGCGCGAGCGGGGTGCGCGCCGCCGTCGATTGCACCGAGCCCGGTGGGTGGCGGCGCCTGCGCGAGCTGGTGGGGCACCCCGCCTCTCCGGTGGTGGCGCGCATTCTACGCCGGGTGGTTCCGTCGCTGGGAGACGACGCGCCAGAAGACGCGCGATTGTTTTTCGAGGCCCTGACGCGGCTCGCCCCGGTGATCCGGACGGTGCGCGGGCTGGCGCGTCATCTGCGCGTGCGGCCCAGCACGCTGATGTCGCGGTTCCTGCGAGCGGCGTTGCCGTCGCCCAAGACATTCCTGGCGGGCATGCGACTGGTTCACGCGGCGTACCTGTTCCGGAATCCGGGACTATCAGTAGCCGATGTGGCGTATCGCCTCGACTTCTCCTCACCGCAGAGCTTCAGCCGTCATCTCAAAGCGATGCTCGGAGTCACGGCGGGGGAATACCGGCGCCGCTTCCCTTTCGAGGTGGCGCTCGCACGCTATGTGGATCTGCTCATCACCCCGTACCGGGAGACGTTCCGTGCGTTCCGCCCCCTCAACGCTGGCGTCGGGGACCAAGGATCGGACGCCGCAACCGTCTTCCGGGCGGGGTGATCCGGGTGCTACGGGTGGACCGAAGGCGTGGCGCGGGAACGGTGGTGCTCGGCCGTTACGCTGCGGTGTTCGGCGGTGACCTGCTCGCGCTGCAACACGGAGAAGCGGGCGATGCTGGCGCGCAGCCGTTCGGCGAGCTGAGCGAGCTGCTGTGAGGTCGCGGTCAGGTCGCTCATCGAGCTGATCTGGGCGCGCGTGGACGCCGCCGCCCCGTTGGCGCTGTCGGAGGAGCTGCTGGAGATCGCGGCGACCTGTTGCAGCCCCTGGGCCAAGTCGGCGAGGCGACTCGCTTGGCTGCGCGAGACGTCGGCGGTCGCATTGACGAGGTCGCCGATCAGCTGCACCCCTTGGTGCAGTTCGAGCAGCGCGCCGTCGGCTTCAGCGGCGACGGCGCCGATGTCGCGGACTTGCGCCTCGCCGGTTTGCATCGCCCGAGCTGCCGCGTCGATCCCCACCCGCAACTCGGTCACGAGCTCTGCCACCTCGCGCCCCGAGCGGGCCGACTCGGCGGCGAGTGCGCGTACTTCTTCGGCCACCACGGCGAAGCCCTCCCCGTGCTCCTCGGCGCGCGCGGCCTCGATCGCGGCATTGAGCGCGAGCAGGTGCGTCTGCCGGGCGATGCGGGCGATGACCTGCGCGAACCCGCCGATACGGTCCGACATTCCCGAGAGGCCCGCGACCGTCTGCGCCGTCGCCCGGACCTCCTCTCCCACCGTGCGCAGCGTCTGGCTGGCGCGGGCCACCCGCTCGCGGCCGCGCTCGGCCGCGGCGATGAGACGGCGCGCGTCCACCTGCATCAGCTCGGCGCGGGTGCGCAGCGCCCCGGCCTGATCCGCGGCCTTGGCGCTCTCGCCCCGAGCGGAATCGGCGAGGTCGCGCTGCTGGCCCAGACCTTCCGCCAGCTGCTGCGCCATGTGGGTCACCGCTTCGGAGGTGGAATGCAGCTGTTCGGCGGACGCGGCCAGCTGTTCGGCGAACGCCGCGACCTCGTCGGCCTCGCGCTGCACGGTCGAGATCGTCGCGCCGATCTCCTCCAGCATCCGGTTGAAGCTCTTCTCGAGAAAGCCCAGCTCGTCGGACTCGGCGGCCGGTGCCCGCACCGCAAGGTACCCCTGCTCCGCCTCGCCCATCACGGTGCGGGCGTGCCGGATGCGCTCGATCAGCGTTGCCGGGATGCGTTTCAGCCCCACCGCCACGAGAATGAAGGCCACCGTCTCGATGAACGCCACCGTGTCGAGGCCGGCGGTGCCGGGGTAGAGCTGGCCATGCAGGTAGCTCGCTGCGAGGTAGGCGAGTGACCCTGTCAGCACGAGAAAATCGCCCACACCTCGCCCCTGGTCGAACGCGTACGGGAGAACGGCGATGAAGAACCCGGCGACCAGCCCGCCGCGACCGAACCACACCACCAGGGTCGCGGCGTAGAACACGTCGAGCAGCGCGAACACGTAGATCAGCCACCAGCGATACCACCCGCGCTCGTGGACGAGACCCACGAGCACGTTGAGCCCCGCAGCCCCGCCCGATACGAGTACGATCGTGCCCGCCGAGGTCGGCACGATCCCCCCGAAGCTTCCGATCAGCGCGAGCAGCGCGCCCACGGCGATCAACACCCAGCGGCGTCGGTGGCTACGGGCGAAGGTCTCGAGGTCCTTGAGCCGTTGCTCGAGGCCGGTGACGTCGTCCGTCCAGCCGCGCAGCCGTGAGGCGATGGATGGGGGGCGGCCCCGGGCGCTGGCGCCCGGCGGTTGGGGAAGCGGCTCGATCCCGCTCACGTGCGCCATGTGGGCTACCCGCGGAGCGCCGACACCGAGACGAGCGCGGCCACCGGAATCTCGGCCGCTTCGATGCTGGCGCGACCACCCTCCTCGCGATCGACCACAGCGAGCACACCCAGCACCCGTCCCCCCGCTTCCCGCACGGCCGCGATCGCGTCGAGGGCCGATCGTCCGGTAGTGATGACGTCCTCGATCACGACCACGGGATCGCCCGCGTCCAGGCAGCCTTCGATCCGGCGGCCGGTCCCGTGGGACTTGGCCGCTTGGCGCACCGTGAAGGCATCGAGCGCGATCCCGGCGCGGTAGGCCGCGTGCGCGATGGCATAGGCGACCGGGTCGGCCCCGAGCGTGAGGCCGCCGATCGCGCGCGGCGTCCACCCGCGCGCGCGTAGCGTCGCGATGCCCAGCGCGCCGATCAGCGCCTGGCCCTCGCCTGACATGGTAATGCGGCGGGCGTCGATGTAGTAGTCCGAACGGCGCCCCGAGGCGAGCACGAAATCCCCCCGCGTGAGCGAACGATCCCGCAACAACTCGATCAAACGCGTCGGCTCGTCCATTGCGTAGTAGTAATCACTACTACTAATATCGTTTCCCACCCATGAGCTTGCGGAACGCACCCAGCAGGCCGGTGGAGGTCGGTTCCGTGCTGGACGCCACGCCGGCAGCGAAGTCCTCGGCGAACGCGGTAACGGTCAGCTGTCGCTCCGCGGGGTCGCGGGCCAAGCCGCGCATCACCGCCTCTTCCAGCGCGGCGGGGAAGCGGACCCCGGGAAGCGCCTGATTGAGCGGCAGAGGGGGCTCTTTGAGCAGCTGCTGGAACAGCTCTCGCGGATTTCGGCCGCTGAAGGGATGGTGCCCGGTCAACATGTAGTACGCGATCGTGGCCAGGCTGTAGATGTCGGCGCGCGAGTCGACGAGCGCGCCCGACAGCGCTTCGGGCGCCACGTACTGGAGCGTGCCCACGAAGAATCCGGTCCGCGTCAGTCGCTCCTCGGCCGGCAGCTCGGCGTCGCGCGCGATGCCGAAATCGAGCAACCGCGCGACCTGCGTCTCAGGATGGTAGATGATGTTCTCCGGCTTCAGGTCGCGGTGGATGATCCCGACCTGATGGGCGGCGGCCAAACCCGCGGCGAGCTGGGTGATGATGTGCGCGGCGGTCGCCGGAGCGACCGGGCCGTTTTGGTGTAGGAAGTCCGCCAGGGCCTGCCCGTCGGCCCATTCTAGGGCGAGATAGTACAAGCCGTCGGCTTGGCCGTAGTCGTAGGTGCGCACCACACTGGGGTGGCGCACGCGCGCGCCGTAGCTTGCCTCCCGCAGGAACCGCTGCACCGCCGTGGGGTCGCCGCGCAGACGGGGGCGCAATACCTTGAACGCGCACGGGCCGTGATCGGGGTGCTCGGCGCGATACACTTCCGCCGTGCCTCCCTCACCGACCCGCTGGAGGAGGCGATAGCCGGTGATCGTCCGACCGGCGAGATTCTCACTGGCCATGGGATCGGGCGAAACTAACGTCCGGATTTGAGGTTCAGCAAGTGATGCGACGCGCCGTTGTCGGTTTCGTGTTGGCCTGCTCGCTCCACAGTTGTGGCCCGTGGCAGCGCGTCGGGGCGCCGGATCGCCCTCAGCCGGGCGTGGAGGTGGCGAGACTGTTCGACGCCGCCACCATCTACGATCGGATGGGGTTCTTCGTCACCGGCGCCCCGCTTCCCATGGTGGCGACGCTGCGCTACCTCGCGGGCCCCACGCCCGATTCCACGCTGGCGCTGTTCGCCCTCTCGCTCGCCAGCAATTCGCTGAGTTTTCGCCGCGACGCCAACGAGTTCGTCGCCGAGTATCGCGTCGAGGTGGTCCTCCGCTCCGATTCGGCCGCGTCGGTGCAGCTCGCGAGCGATCAGATGGTGCGCGTACGCAGCTTTCAGGAGACGCTCCGGGCGGACGAGAGCATCGTGTTCCAAGGCTTTCTGATGGCGCCGCCGGGGGCGTACAGCGCCAGCGTCATGATCCGGGATCGCAACAGCCCGGCGTTTGCGCGCCGCGAGCGAGCGGACACCGTCCCGCGCTTTGCGGGGCCGTCGCTGTCCTCGCCGATTCCCTTCTACGAGGGCGTTGGACGAGGCAGCCTGGGCGACCGGCCCGACCTGCTCGCCAACCCAAGAGCGACGTTGCCATATGGCGCGGACACGTTGCGCTTCTACGTCGAGGGATATGGCTTGGCCATGGGCACGCGGCTTGCAGTGGAAGCTTCTGACCTGAGCGACAACGTGCTGTGGCGTGATACCGTGGCGCTGGAGCACGCGGCCGGGCTCGCGCGGACGACGGTGCGGCTCGCGGCGGCCCAGTTGCCGGTCGGCGAGGAGGAGTTGCGGCTCGAGACGGTCGGCGGTGCCGCGCGTACGCGCACGCGATTGCTGGTGAGCTTTTCCAGCCAATGGGTGATCACGAACTACACGGAGATGGTGAGCCTGCTGCGCTACTTCGAGCAGCAGAACCAGGTGGCGAAGCTGCGGAACGCCCCGCCCGAGCAGCGCGCCGAGGTGTGGCGCGAGTTCTGGAAAGCCACCGACCCGGTGCCGGTCACCCCCGAAAACGAGGCTCTGGACGCCTACCTGCTTCGGGTGCAGACCGCGAATCTCCGATTCCAGGAGACCGGGCGGCCGGGCTGGCTCACCGATCGCGGCGAAGTCTCGATCACCCTCGGCGACCCCGACGAGGTCTTCGATTTCTCGGGCAGCGCGGCATCGCGCGGAGGGGTGCAGGGGATCCGGTGGACGTACAATTCGCTGCGGCTGACGCTGCTGTTTCAGGATCTGACGGGATTCGGACGCTTCGAGCTCACGCCGAGCTCGCGGGCGGACTATCTGCAGGTGCTTGCCCGCGTGCGCCGGGCGCAGTAGTGCGCCGGGTTACGCTCGGGATTCTCGCCGCGTGCTGGCCGCTGGTTGCTCAGGCACAGTCCCCGACTCCCTCAGAACGCGCCGAATCGCTGTGGCTGGCGGGTCGTCCCTGGCACGCCGCCGAGACATTGCTCGACGCGGCGGCACGCGCCCCGCGTCAGGATCCCGCGTTCATCCTGCAAGGCGCGCGGGCCGAGCTTCATGCGCGCCGCTACGACCGCGCCCGCAGCCTGCTGGTCGGACAGCCGTGGCTGAGTGACCAGGCCGACGGCGAAGCGCTGGCGGTGCTGGGCGAGGC